>JBEAZU010000331.1:0-3305 GCA_041169945.1 Bacteroidota bacterium | reverse complement strand
CAGGTACAAATCTCCGTAAATGGTTAAACCATCTTTGGATTTGAATTGAATTGTTTTGCCTGTGAAAGCAGTTTTGCTTGGTTTGCGATTTTTATGCATGGCTAAAAATATAAAAACAGTTAAACAAGTAATGGCGATAATGACAAGGTACTTTTTCATGTTAAAAATTTAGGTTTAAAAAATAATGCGTAGCACTTACCCTGCAAAAGTATAAACAATTACGCTAAGTACAAATATTAATGGCTTGTTTTTGTAGGTGTTATGAAGCCTCTCCTGTGCTCGCATTACGATCGACAATCGCTAATAGTGCTTTTACTTCTTGTACTTTTTCTGCTTCTCCAATTTTTTCGAATGATACAATCAAATTCCTAAATACCCTTGCAATGATGTCGATATGGTCACAAGGATCAAAATAAATGGGATTGGGCGTAAGGTTTAAGTGTGAAATATAATTGTCGATGTCTGCTTTACTGAAAATTAAACCTTTGTTGAATGCATTGATGTAAAAGGGTGGTTCTTCCGCTGTTTTATAGGTTAATATAAATAAGTTAGGCAGATTCACTCCGTAAATTGGTAATTTTAGTTTTTGAGCAATCAATAAATATACCACACACAAGGCAATAGGATTGCCTTTTCTTGATTCCAATACATTGTTTATCATTGAATTGGAAGGGGAGTGGAAGTTTTTGGTATTGGCGCTGAATTTTAATTTAGTGAATACCACATTGTTTAAAATTTTCACCGTATCCGCCGCATTGGCATCTTCTTTCATGTCTACCCATGCTTCATAAAACAATTGTTCAAATTCCGCTTTTATTTTAGCATACTCTAAATCAGGGTATTGGTAGGTTGCCACAAGCCACATGCCTTCTAGTAAATCGGTTCCGCCTGTTTCTTTCCAGGCGGTTAAACGGTTCAATAAACCGCCATATTGAATGGTGTGGATTAAATTGACAATTCTTTTCTGAACATGTGGATTGAAATTGGTTTCCCATTCTCTTTCAAGCAAGGGAATCATGCCATCACCAAGGGAAATGATTTTTTCTTTGATGTGTACAATGATTTCTGCATCATCGTCGCCCAGCAAAGAAACCAATGCTTTTAAATTATTGTCGTCTAACATTTACTTGTCAGTTTTCAGGTTAGTTTTTTAGTTTTTGATGCGGTAAATTGCATCATGAAAAATTATTGATACTCTGCTACCGAAAATACATGGTTGGTGTATTTTTTCAATGGCTCCTCCAAATTTAAGAAAGTTAAATTGATTAAAAAATTGAAAGCGGCAACCTTTGCACCTGATTTTAAAATTAAATCTGCACTTGCCATGGCTGTTCCTCCAGTGGCCAATAAGTCATCGTGAATCAGGATGTTCCAATTTTTTTGAATGGCATGTTCCTGGATTTCGATGGTCGCAGTGCCATATTCAAGTTCGTAACCTTGACTAATGGTTTTGCCAGGCAATTTTCCTGCCTTTCTAATGGGGATAAATGGAACCTGTAATGCTTTGGCTAGTAACATACCAAACAAAAAACCTCTGCTTTCAATTCCTGCGACAGCATCTAAAGAAATGTCTTTTAATTGATAACACATATATTGAACCACTTCTTCGCATAAGGCTGGGTTTTGTAAAATAGGGGTAATGTCTTTGAAAATAATACCAGGTTTTGGGAAATCAGGACAATCGGTGATACAAGATTTAATGGCTGGAATTTTCATGCGGAAAGTATTGGTGTTAATAGAATGTAATTAAACTAAAAGAGGACGTCAGTTAGCCTGTTGTCCTCTTTAATTTGTAATCATAATTGTATTGAATAGACTACCTTATTTTACCACGTACACCCATTGGTGAGCGTCGTCGGCTTTTCCAAGTCGGATGTCTAATAAAGTTTGTTTCATTTTATTAGAGAAAGTTCTTGTTTCAATAGGAGGCAATTCATAATCGACCCCATTGTGGCCAATAAGCGCAAAATGGGCTACAACCGCTGCTGTTCCTGTTCCAAAGGCATCTTGTATGGTGTTGTTTTTAAGTCCTTCAACGATTTCATCTACAGAAATTTTGCGTTCTTCTACTTTATAGCCCCAATCTTTGGCAAGGGTTAAAATAGAGTCACGGGTTATTCCTGACAATATAGAATCATGTAAAGCGGGCGTAATCAAGGTGTCATTGATTACAAACATGATATTCATGGTGCCAGATTCTTCAATGTATTTATGCTCTTTACTATCGGTCCAAATCAATTGATTGTATCCTTTTTCTACTGCTTTTTTAGTAGGATATAGGGAGGCGGCATAATTTCCAGCGGTTTTAGAAAATCCAATACCACCTTCTGCTGCTCTCGAGAAATGGTCTTCAAATACTACTTTTACAGGTGCAGAATAGTATTTAGATACCGGCGAAGTAATGATGATGAATTGATAGGTTTGAGAAGGGGTTACGCCAATCCCAACATCAGAGGCTATCATGAATGGCCTGATATACAAAGAGGAATCGGGATCTTTTGGTACCCATTCGCTGTCTATTTTAAGTAATTCAAGTAAACCGCCCATAAATACGTCTTCCGTCAACTGTGCCATGCAAAGTCTTTCTGCCGATTTGTTGATGCGGTCTAAATGTTGTGAAGGCCTGAACAATACGATTTCGCCATCAACATTGCGGTACGCTTTTAATCCCTCAAAAATCAATTGTCCATAATGAAGACACATCGAAGCAGGACTCAAACTCAGGTTTTGAAAAGGCACAATTCTTGCGTTTTTCCAGACACCTTCCTGAAAATCACAGACAAACATGTGGTCTGCATAAAATTTTCCGAATGGTAAATTGCTGAAATCGATTTTAGCAAGATTTGATTGTGCTGTTTTTTCAATCTTTATTTGAAATCCGTCACTCATAATGATATTGTTTAATGGATAGTAATGAGGGCAATTTACAAAAAAAGCTTAATTGGTTAGAATTTAAGCTTCAAAAAATGTTAAATTATTTTTTTTGGGGATTAAAATTATTCACCATACAAATCCAAGGGCTTGTAATACTGATTTGTTTAATTGACTTTTATGCAATTTGAATCAGCAATACTCCTTTGTTTTGTGAAAGGGGCATTGCTGAAGGAGGATTTTTTATGGGGCTAACCGCTCAATTTTCCACTGTTCACCTTTTAATTCATAGCAAATCCTGTCATGTAGCCTACTTGGGCGTCCTTGCCAAAATTCTATGAGTGTAGGTTTCAATACATAGCCTCCCCAATGGGCAGGTCTTTCTACGGTTTCATTGGCATATTTTTCTTCTAAATTTTGTTGGTTATGGATTA
>JBEAZU010000330.1:0-4196 GCA_041169945.1 Bacteroidota bacterium | reverse complement strand
GGCACTCGTCCCGATTTTTTCAGGAAGCTCAAACAATCCCGATATTCTCGGGACTCCCGCTAACGCAAAGCGGATGTACTCAATTTTTTTGTGTTTTTTAAATGAAATATTTGTCAAAATGTATTAGACTATTTAATATATGACTTTGGGCTTATTTATTAATTGCGCTGCTCAAACTATTGGCTTATGCCACAACACAGATATCAATTTCCAAACCACACCATTGTCTCCAAAACCGAGCACTGTTAACCCTAAACTCCCTACCGGGGCAACATCAAATCGTATCGGTTTATTTCTTTTGTAATAGTGAGGGAATTGCCAATAATCCAGGGATTAAATTTCATCACCACCGCATAGTTGAACCCCATTTTACGGCACCAATCCTGAAAATTAGGGATGCTTCTTGTAATTGGAAATAGGCGGATATTGCGTTTAAACTTTCTGGGGAATTTCTTGAGTTTGTACTTCTTAGGATATTCCAATGCTTCTTTATAGGCCAAAATTTTATACAAATACCTGGAAGATTCCCGGTTTAATTTCAAGTCGTGGTAGGAATTGGACCGGTGCCTTTTGCATGCTTTGATCATGGCCGGCATTCCCATATTGTAGGATGCAGCGGCATTGGTCCAGTTTCCGAAATATTTTCTGGTCAGGTTAAAAAATTTACAAGCGGCATAAGTAGATTTCACAGGATTGTAACGTTCATCGATTTCATCATTGATGTGGAGACCATATTCAAGTCCTGTACCTTTTACAATTTGCCAAAAACCTACCGCATTTTTGTTAGAAACACGCTCGGCCTGCAAACTACTTTCTACCACGGCAATGTATTTGAAGTCTTCAGGAATGCCTTTTCTTTTAAGAATAGGTTCAATAATAGGAAACCACAATTCTGCATTTCGCAACATGATGGCCATTTCTGTTGAATGTCGTGCTACGTTTTTGAGTTCTCTTTCAAACATTTTAAGTTTGGCTTTTTTCTCAAAAGGAAAATGTTCTCCTGCAAAAGCGTACTTTTCGAAGTGAGCAATATCAAAGGCAAATTCATCATCCAAATAATCAAATCGATTCAATTCATAGAGCTGATAACCAATATACATCAGTATCAGGCATACAAATACGCAGGCGATTTGGAGTGTTTTTTTTGTCAATGTAAAAAATTAAAGTCCTAATTTTTTTGCCTCGTCCCAATAAAGATCCATTTCAGCCAGGGTCATTTTTTGCAATACTTGGTTATTTACTTTGGCTTGATTTTCCAAATAGTTAAACCTGCGAATAAATTTCCTGTTGGTTTTTTCTAGCGCTGTTTCAGGATTGATTTTAGAGAAGCGTGCAAAATTTACCAATGAAAACAACAAATCGCCAAATTCAGCTTCAGCAGCTTCTGAATTGTCGGAGGTAGTGTTTAGAAACTCATCTTCAAATTCCTGTAATTCCTCTTTCACTTTGGCCCACACATCGGCTTTGTTGTCCCAGTCAAAACCTGCACCTCTGGCTTTGTCCTGAATTCGAATGGCTTTTAACAAGGCGGGTAAAGCATTGGGAACGCCTCCTAAAACTGTTTTTTCTCCTCCTTCTTTCAATTTAATTTCTTCCCAGTTGCGTTTTACCTCTTCCTCATTGTCCACTTTTGTACCGCCATAAATGTGTGGATGACGAATGGTCATTTTGTCGCACAGGCTGTTGATTACATCGGAAATGTCGAAGTCATTGGTTTCAGAAGCGATTTTAGCATAAAATACCAAGTGCAATAAAATGTCTCCTATTTCTTTTTTAACTTCTTGCAAGTCATTTTCCATAATGGCATCAGCCAATTCGAAGGTTTCTTCAATGGTCAAATGGCGTAAAGAAGCTATGGTCTGTTTTTTATCCCAGGGACATTCATTGCGCAACTCGTCCATGATGGTAAGTAAACGGTCAAATGCCTGTAGTTTTTCAACCCTTTTCGGATCTGGATATTTCATATTTTAATTTTTTAATTGGTGTTTCTTTTTTTAAAAACGCAACACTCACCGCTCATCACTCTTTTTATATCTTACAAAAAGGTACAAATACAATGCCCTTGAATACCTCAACAACAGGGGATAACCCAAAATGACGATGCCTAAATTCACCCCCATAACCACTTCAATAGGCTGGTTGAAATAGATATGCAAAATGACCAAACTTGTGATGACCAGCAGCACTATAAATCCATAACTCACATACATGGCTCCTGTCCAAAATCCGGGTTCTTTTTCGAAATACAAGCCACAGGAATTACAACGTTGGTTCATCGCCAATAGGTGTTTTGAGTGATAGGGGTTTGCATCTACAAACAAATTTCCACGATGACATTGAGGACATTTGCAGTTGATTATTCCGTATAAAAGTGATGTTTTGGCTAGCATAGTTTTAAAATTCTTGAACCCTTCTGGCTATGTTTAACCTTACCCCTACATTAAAAATGAGGGCTTTTTCATGGACCAAAATATTGGAATATGTTCTTGCAATCATTTCTACATCCATAAATAAATTATGTTTCAACATATAAGTTGCTGTACCACTTAAGTAAATTAATTTACTAGAAATTCCCTGACCAATGGTGTTTCCAAACAAATGATCCTTCGCTACTTTGTCATAAGGTTTAAAAATGTTTCCACCAAAGTTACCAGTAGAATCATTGCTTAAGTTTGGGTCTACACCTATTTTGGCATAAATCAATTTACCAATTAATTGTAACCTGTTGATTGGTTGAAAACGCATAATGCCAATGAATTCATTAAAATTAGCGCCATACGGATGTGCCAATGGTTGAGCATAATTGGTGTAATTGGTATAATTGTTAAAATGGGAATATGTATATGGCCTAACAATATTGGTTTCCAATTGAAAATCTAAGGTGGAAACGTTGAAAACATCAATCGCTTTTACTCCTAGTTGTACACCTTGTTTGTTGGTCCACGACCCATTGCCGGCTTTGATGTTTGCAAAAATAAATTCATCAATAAATAATTGACCGTATAATGAAAAATGTCTCAAGGTGTTTAATTTAAAATCCAGTCCAATGTTCGCATTGTCGGGACTACCATTTTGTTGTTCGGCCCAACGGTAAAAAATGACAGGATTTATGTAGTTCAAATCAAAATTACCTTGATTGTTCGGGTCAGATCTTCCAAATACAATGCTTTCAAACAAGCCGATGTTGAAGTTTTTGGTGACATTTAAACTCAAATGGTGTAAAGCAAAATATTTACGAGGGTACAAATTGTTTGGGCCAAAATCATGGGGTCCCATGGCATTCATTTGGGCAAACAGATTGGTGTATTTAAACTTCCAAACGGTTGTTTGTGCTTTTAGGAAAAGGTAACTGTTGCTAAAGTCAGACAAGATCAAGGAACGAACGCCATTACCGATAAAGTTTTTGTCGTGACCAAATTGTAAATGAATGTTTTTGGTGGCGTTAAAAGTAATGTAACCACGGGCAGTAATAAAATCAGTGGCTGTTTTTTTAAATTCTTTGTGAAATCCTTCCCCAGGAATTGCTCCTGTATTTACAATAAAATGGTTTACATAAGTGTTGTAATTGATTTGGTTGTCGGTCAGGAAAGAATAAAAGCCTACTTTTTTATTGATCATTCCTCTCATTTCAACCCCTTTGGTATTGGTATAGCGGTAGCCGGCAGCATTGGTTTCAGCACCTATTTGTGTTTGAAGTATGGGATTTACCTGAATTTCAAAATCACTGTTTTGGTAGTTTATAAAGGCATTTGGTTTTTTATACAATACTTTTAAAAAAGGTTTTTTGCTATCAACTTCAGTCGATAAGTTTTCCCAATTGTCATGGAGTAAGTACGTTTTGTTAAAATTGTCTTGTTTTGATGGATGAATGGTTGAGTCTGAAAGTGTATGTTCTAAAAATGAAGCAATATTTTTTCTTTGGTAGGGTTTAAAGGAGGTATGGCTGTAAGCTTGTTGCCCAGATTTGATTTCATTCCTGTCAATCAAATAGTTATAATCAGAGTTTAAAGGTGTATATACGCTTTGTGCAAAAGTATTTTGATGACTTATTAAACCAGTAAGTACCAATACCGCTTTTAAGAGACTTTTAAACATATATTTTTTGTTCCAAATATAATTTATTATGGCTAACAGTTTTATTATTTCTTTAATTAATTGAAATTAGCAGTTTATAGAATACTAATTACCTCCAATAT
>JBEAZU010000329.1:0-5286 GCA_041169945.1 Bacteroidota bacterium | reverse complement strand
GGGTAATATTAGCCGATTTTACGACATTGCCATTTGGCAAAGGAAACTCAAAACCACCCGCTAGCTCCATTCCTTCTACAGGCTTACCTTTTTCTTGTTTGGTATGGCAATCGCCACAACTAGCGGCAGTGAACACATATTGACCATACAAAACGGCGTTACTAGTATCAGGACGAGGCTTTAAGTTTGCTTTTTGAGGAATGGTATTTAAAATAAAATTCATAGGAAAGTCAGAACTTGGAGCAGGCACCTCATTCACAATGCTTGGTAAAGTTCTTACATACGCAATAATGGCAAAAATATCTTCTTGGTCTAATTTACCATAATTAGGATGTGGCATCACCGGAAACAATGCCCTCCCCTCTTTACTTACCCCTGCCGTAATAGCCCTAAAAATCTCTCCATCAGTCCATTTACCCAAATGATGAGGTGTTAAATTCGGTGCGTAGTATGATCCAGGGAAGCCTATTTTTTGATCAAATAATTCTCCCCCCTTGCCAAGTGTGCCTTCTACCAATGGCGCAGAAAACTTTGTCCAATCTCTTGTAGAGTGACAATCCATACACAAGGTTACACTGTGCGCTAAGTATTTTCCTCTTGCAATACGTTCGGGTGTAAGTTCCACTTTAATTTCTGGTGCTGCGCCTACATTTGGCAAAGCAATTTTCACATACGACAACAAAAATGCAAAGGCAATAAATACGGAACCTACAAGGGTGATGATAATTTTTTTCATTGATACTATTAAAGAAATGGATAATTAATAAGTGTTTTAAAAAAAGCTTGAATGCGTACAATTTTACAAAAAAAATATTGCACTAAAAATTATACACTACAAAATCGCGATTATTAAGCCTATTTATGCTCATTTTATAGTTAAAAGCTCATATTTATGCTTGCATATGGCTTCATTAAAGGACAGCTTTTTATTTTATGGCCACAATTAATTCTTTTGTACCATGACTATAATCATAAAAACCCTTACCTGATTTGACACCTTTATCACCGGCTTGTACCATATTGACTAATAAAGGACATGGGGCATATTTAGGATTTCCAAAACCTTCATGCATCACCCTTAATATTGACAAGCAAACATCTAAACCAATAAAATCTGCCAATTGTAAAGGCCCCATCGGGTGCGCCATACCCAATTTCATAATACCATCAATGGCTGAAACACTGGCAACCCCTTCGAACAAGGTATAAATGGCTTCATTTATCATTGGCATCAGGATACGATTAGCAACAAAACCAGGATAGTCATTTGAATTTAAGGCTACTTTATGAATTTGTGCTGTTAATGTTTTGATGGCTGCTAAGGTTTCTGATGAAGTGGCATAACCAGCAATAACTTCCACCAAAGCCATCATTGGCACAGGATTCATAAAATGCATTCCTATAAATTTATCTGGTCGATGTGTGGAAGCAGCCAATTTGGTAATTGATATGGAAGAGGTATTAGAGGCTATAATACAATTTAAAGGGGCATGTTTATCGATAATTTGTATGACCTCAATTTTTACCGATGAATTTTCAGTCACTGCTTCAATCACCAAATCAGCCACTTTAACGCCTTCCGCAATATCGGTAAAAGGGGTAATGGCATTTAAAATTGTTTGTTTTTGTTCGGGCAACACTTCGCCTTTTTTGATCTGTCTATCAATATTTTTTCCAATATTAACAATACCATCTTCTAAAGCGGAAGCGGAATTATCGACAAAAGACACTTTAAAACCATGTTGTGCAAATACATGTGCAATGCCGTTTCCCATGGTGCCTGCACCAATTACTGTGATATTTTTCATGGTGTTAAAATTTTACCTTTTTCATATAATTCATACCAGTCACAATTCTTTGCTGTTTTTGCTTCACATAAGCAGAAGGTTTGGTGACCGACCATTTCATAGGACTAGGTAATACGGAAGTTATTGCGGCGCATTCATATTTTGTAAGTTTTTTTGCAGGTTTATCGAAATATTTTCTGGCGGCCGCTTCTGTTCCATAAATCCCATTCCCCATTTCAATGACATTGAGGTACATTTCAATGATGCGTTTTTTACCCCAACAAACTTCTATCAGTACAGTAAAATACACTTCTAAGCCTTTCCTAATCCACGAGCGTCCTGGCCAAAGAAAAACATTCTTGGCGGTTTGTTGCGAAATGGTACTTCCTCCTTTTACTTTTTTACCTTTTTTCTGATTGCTTTTGTAGGCATTGTAAATGGCATCTACATCGAATCCATAGTGTTCTTTGAAACGAGCGTCTTCGGAAGCGATGACGGCAAGGGGCATTTTGGAAGAGATGTCTTCTAAATTTTTCCATTTGTATTTCATCACCACTGTTTCGCCACTAAACACTTGTTGCACGACCCTAATCAACATTAATGGGGTACACAAAGGAGGTACAAACCGATACAAAATAGTAAAACCTATGGTAGAACTAAAAAAGAATATCGTAAAATACAAGGCCACTTTTTTGGCTTTTTGCCAAAAGGTTGATTTCCCTCCAGGTGATTTCTTTTTAGGAACGCGGCTTGTAGTTGTTTTTGCAGTGGATGTCTTTGCCAAAATTGATAGTAATTTGAATTAGCACAAAAATATTAGAGTAAATAGTTAAATCCTCCCAAAACGACATTTTTATTTATAGCGTGCCTTTATTTTAAACATCACGGTGAAGTAAATAGCAATACTATCAAAGCCACTATTATGTCGCAAAAAAGAGCATCAAAAGTATTCCTTGTCCTTATTTCAAGTCATGAAGATGAAGTATTTTAAAAACATCGCAATGGACAATTCATTGATTTGCAAGCTAAATTTAATATTGAAATCAATTCATGCACATATAATTTTTGATTAGTACTAATTATAAGTATTATTGCAATAGCATATTATTAGATGAATATAAAAGAAATACAAGCACCAATCGCTCAAGAAATGGCAGAATTTGAATCAAGGTTCAAAGACTCCATGAAAAGCAATGTTTTTTTGCTTGATAAAATCATGAATTACATCGTAAAACGCAAAGGAAAACAATTGCGACCGATGTTTGTTTTTTTAGCGGCTAATCTTCAAGGCAACACCACCGACGAAACCTATAGAGGTGCTGCCCTCATCGAATTATTGCATACCGCAACCTTGGTACACGATGATGTGGTAGATGATTCGAATATGCGAAGAGGATTTTTCTCTCTGAATGCCCTTTGGAAAAACAAAATTGCGGTACTGGTGGGAGATTATTTACTTTCAAAAGGATTGTTGCTTTCGGTTGACAACAATGATTTTCATTTATTGAAAATTGTTTCTCAGGCGGTGAAAGCTATGAGTGAAGGAGAACTCCTACAAATGGAAAAAGCCAGAAGCCTTGACATTACTGAAGAGGTATATTTCGAAATCATCAAAAGAAAAACTGCTTCCTTGATTGCTTCTTGTTGTGCCGTAGGCATATCGTCTGTCAATAATGATCCAGTAGCGATTGAAAAGGCCAGGCTTTTTGGCGAAAAGGTAGGCATGGCTTTTCAAATCAAAGACGACCTCTTTGATTATGGCACCGATGAAATTGGCAAACCGCTCGGCATCGATATCAAAGAAAAGAAAATGACCTTACCGCTCATTTATGCGCTCAACAAAGCCGATTGGTGGACCAAAAGAAGTATTATTCGCAAGGTGAAATACGAAAGTGAAAACCCGAAAAAAGTAACCGAAGTCATTGAGTTCGTTAAACAATCGGGAGGTTTGGCTTATGCGACTCAAGTAATGAAGCAATACCAACAAGAAGCCATGGATTTATTACATGAATATCCACCTTCCGTTTACAGAAATGCGATGCAAGGTTTGGTAGAATATACCATAGAAAGGAAAAAATAATTTTTCACCCATTGATTTCAGTAGTCAAGCGAAGATGCGGATAAACAATAAAAAAATAATTTTTAGTGGGCTTCCGTTTATTCTTTTGGGGCTTTATTTTGCATTGATTTACCGTACACCATTGTATATTATTAATCCTACAATACCCACTACAGTCCAACCCTATCATTCCTTTTGTTATTCCGATCAGGTACACAAGGGCAATTCAAGCATCAAAATCACAGCAAGCAATTCCTCCGTGTTGGCCTATACATATACCTTATTAGAAGGCTATAAATACAAATTTGCCGATGCCGCTTTTGAGGCCAACAAAGACACTTTTATCAATATATGCGATTACGACTACGCCTTGGTAAAAATAAAAGCGAGCAAAGGAACTCGAATTCAGCTCGGGTTTTCCTCGTTTATCGACCAGTACACCAAGGTTTCTGAAGGCATTAGCTATAGAATTTCCTTGTATAATTTGCATGTACAACCCACATTCCAAGACCTCAAAGTTCCTTTACACGAATTGTACACCCCTGATTGGTGGTATACCGAAAACAATAAAAAAGAAAGCGATTTTAGTGCGCCCAACCTAGCTAAAATTCAGGAAATCACTTTTTCTAATTGCATCAATTTAAAAAACAACATCAAAGATGAGGTTGAAATAAGGGAGTTTAGTTTCCATGTTGATTATACCAAACCACTCCTGTATAGCGCAGTCGCTTGCCTGGTATACTTCATGCTCGGCAGTATATTTTTGTTTAGAAAACCTCCAACAAGCCAAAGAGGGCTAAGTTTTATTTATGACCATTCGGAGGAAAACACCTATTGGAATGAGGAAGAAAAAAATGTATTTGAATTTATCACCACCTATTACTACCAACAAGATTTATCTATCATCGATTTACAAGAGGCAACCGCAATGCCTGAACGCAAATTATCATTGATGATTAAAAACAAAACAGGACTCAATTTTAAACAATTTTTAAACAACTTAAGATTGGTGGAAGCCAAAAGATTGTTAAAAGAATCTGATTTTCAGGTGGCAGAAATTGCCTTTAAAGTAGGTTACAGCAATGTCTCTCATTTCAACAGGGTATTCAAATCTTCTGAAAATTGTTCCCCTAATGATTACCGCAAGGCCCTTTTGTCTCGAAATGCTTAATTAGTCGTTTTGCATTTAATTATGCGTTGAATTCTATATATTTGTCTACTCATCACTACAAACAACATGATAGGCATACCCAAAAGGTTCATTATTACATTAAAATCCAATAAAATAATATTGGTGCTGATGCCTTTTCTTGTGTTGAGTATCTATCTATTTTCTCAATACCAATCTCCTCTATACCTCATTGACCCTAGTGAAGCAACGATATTCCACGAGCTGCAATTGCTTAGTTTCGATGACAAGGTACACGGAGGAAATTCTGA
>JBEAZU010000328.1:0-4068 GCA_041169945.1 Bacteroidota bacterium | reverse complement strand
GCAAAAGAAGGGAAAGCAATCACCATTAAAATACAGCTTATTTTAATGAATTTTTTGGGTGTTAACATAATAAAGGTCAGTAGAGAGTTTTACATTGTCGATGTCTTGGTCACGAAAAACTTCGGTGTTCCAACCAGAAGTAGGATATATACGGAAATCGACATTTTCTCCAAAACTAATTTTGAAGGGCATTTTAAACCAGTTTTTGTTGACTTTCCATTTGTATTTCATCACCACATTGTTGCCTTTTTGTTTGAGTTTATACATCAAGGTCGGGATCTCATTATTTTTGAGGTATTCGTCAAAAATATTATCTAAATCAAGAATGGTTTTTTTATTGAAATAGTCTATAATTTGTTTTGAATCAACGGTTTTAAATTTAAAATCTCTGGTCAACCCATACAAAATATTAAACCAAAGCACATCATTGTCAATGACATTTCTGAGGGTATGCAACATCCAAGCCCCTTTATAATACATGTCTGCATCTTGCCAAGCATGGTAATTGACATTGGGAGGACCAAGAATAGGTTCTTTGTTCCTAATCTTTTCTTTCATTTGATTAAGGTATACCTGAGCGGCCTCTTTCCCTTGCGTATATTCTACATACAATACTTCTGCATAAGTGGCAAAGGCTTCATGAATCCATAGCTCTGCATGGTCTTTACAGGTAATGGAGTTGCCAAAATATTCATGGGCACTTTCATGGATAATGATATAATCAAAACCATATTCGTTGTTTTTATAATGGTTGCCATAAGCAATGGCTTCCTGGTGTTCCATTCCCCAAAATGGCGCTTCTACCAAGGCAAACCCATCTTTTTTAAATGGATATTTGCCAAAATATTTTTCATAACATTCCAACATTTTGGGTACTTGTCCAAAATGCTTTTTGGCCTTGTCTAAATTATACCTGAGTACATAATAATTTAAGGCTAATGAATCGTTGTCTAGGGTTTTAAATTTTTCTGAAATGATGGCATATTTGCCAATATTCACAGTAACATCATAATTATTAATGGGATAACTTACAAACCATTCATGGCGAGCAAAGCCATCATCTAAATCCATACGTTTGCGAATATTGCCATTAGAAACGCAGTACAAATGTACAGGCGATTCAATATTGATGCTCATGCTATCGGGTTCGTCGGACAAATGGTCTTTGCATGGCCACCACAAACTTGCCCCATTTCCTTCGCAGGCCACACCAACCCAATCGTAACCGGTACTGTCTTTTTGCCACACAAAACCGCCATCCCAAGGAGGATTTACAGACACGACAGGTGTACCCGAATAACAAAATTTGATCAATGCTTGTGAACCTTTTGGAAGTTTATTGTTGAAATAAACATATACCGCATTGCCTTCTCTTTCGTAAGGAAGCCTTTTGCCTTTATAAATAATAGAATCAATTTGAAGGTTTTCAAATAAATCAACCTGCATTTTATCAAACTCTTCATTTACCTTAAAAAATATTTCATTATAGCCTTGAATGGTTTTTTGACTAGGATCAATTCTTACATTCAGTTTATAAAAAGTAACATCATAACAAGTTCTTAAAGGGGTTAACATGCCCCTTAATGAATCTTGTCGATTGAAGGTATAGCGTTGCTGAGCACTTGTTTCAAAAGTACCCCAAGCCAAAAACAGCAATATTATGTATGTAAATTTTGTTGACAAATGTGAGGCTTATATCATTTCAAATTCAGAGAAGAAGAAGCTTGCTTCTATCAAGGCATTTTCATCTGAATCAGAACCATGTACTGCATTTCTTTGTAAATTTTGAGCAAATTGTTTGCGAATGGTACCCTCAGCAGCTTGCTCAGGATTGGTGGAGCCTATCAAAGTTCTATACGCCAATACGGCATCCTCTTTTTCTAAGACCATGGCTACTAGTGGCCCACTAGACATAAATTCCACCAAACTTGGGTAAAATGATCGCTCACTATGTACACTATAAAACTTACTGGCCAAGGCTGAAGTTAAGGTAGTAAGTTTCATTGCTACGATTTTAAATCCGGCAGTTTCAATCATCTGAAGAATTGCGCCACTATTGCCTGCTGCAAAAGCATCAGGTTTTATCATTGTGAATGTTTTAGTACCAGCCATAGTTATTATTTTGTTTCAAAAATAGAGAGAAAAACTTGTATTTCTACAAGATTTTATAAGGATTATTAATGGTTATACTTTAAATTAGATTTTTAGTTGTAATTCTACTTGATCTAATTTAAAGATGATGAAAATTTTCTCTAGCCAAATACGCCATCAATGGGATGATTTTACCATTCAAAATGAACCTATAGCCAGTGTCGCTTTAATGGAGCGTGCGGCCAAAACTTGCACTGATTGGCTATTAACCCATTTTTCGGGACATCATTTTGCCATCGTTTGTGGACCTGGCAATAATGGTGGGGATGGTTTAGCCATCGCAAGGTTATTACATTTGGCACATCAAAAAATATCCGTCTTCAAGGTGCAATCTGCCCAACATACGGATGATTTCCTTACTAATCTTAAGCAAATTACCTCTTTGGGTATCTCAATAACAGAAAATTCAACTGATTTTTTGAAGACATGTGCTGCTCAAACGGTTTTTATTGATGCCCTGTTTGGAACAGGCTTAAACAAAGCCTTGCATGGACAAGCCGCTGACTTGGTACAAACCCTCAATGAGACACCAGGTATTAAAATCGCCATCGATATCCCATCAGGTTTAGCGGCAGATGGCAAATTAGCTGATTTTTCGATTGCCTTTCAAGCCATGCATACGCTCACTTTTCAATCGCCAAAATTGTCATTTATGTATCCCGAAAATGAAGTGTACGTGGGGCAATTTCATGTGTTGGCCATAGGTTTATCGAAGGCGTTTGAAACGAATACTCCCTCGATGTACCAATATTTGCAAGCAGCAGATATTGATTTTATCAAGCCTAGGGCTAAATTTGCCCATAAAGGAACATTTGGACATGCCTTGTTAATTGCAGGAAGTAAGGGGAAAATGGGGGCGGCCATCATGGCTGCTCAAGCTTGTTTGCAAAGTGGCGTAGGTTTATTAACGACTTGCTGTGCTGAAATAGGACAAGACATTATCCAAATCGCCGTGCCTGCGGCGATGAGTAAAACCTACGAGGATACGATAGATTTTGATAATTACACCAGTATTGGCATTGGTCCTGGTATAAGCACAAGCGCTGAAGCGAATCAAATATTGGTTTCACTGTTAGCGCAATACACCAAACCCATCGTAGTAGATGCTGATGCACTTAGCTTGTTGGGTATAGGGCACGAACTTTCCATGCTGTCGGCAAATAGCATCTTAACGCCTCATCCTAAAGAATTTGACCGTCTTTTTGGGCATTCGGATTCCCGTGCCCATCAAATTCAAAAAGGACTTGACTTTGCTGCGCAACATCAAGTGTACATCCTCTTAAAAGGAGCACACACGGCTATTATTTGTCCAGAGGGCGAAGTGATTTTTAATTCCACAGGCAATCCAGCCATGGCCAAAGGAGGCAGCGGTGATGTACTTACGGGCATGCTTACTGCTTTTTTAGCCCAAGGCTATTCCTCCAAAGAGTCATGTATCCTTGGCGTATATTTACATGGTTTAGCGGCTGATTTGGCTCTTTTAAAAACAAGTGCGTGGAGTATGTTGCCTCAGGATCTCATTGCCCATATTGGAGAGGCCTTCCTTGTTGTCAGCAAGTAAAAATACTAGCTTTATAAAATCATTCGTGCGCGGGATTTTGCAATCTATGGATTGCTTGCACGACTTAATAAAACGAATAGCCATAAGACAACTGCAATTAAAAGGCTCACTTGTATATTGTGGGGAGTAAGCTATCTTTGAGGAAAATAATATTAGCTTGGAATCAGATTATTTATCCCATATTTTCCCTAAAGGTCTATTAGAGCACTTTAAGGTTACTGCATTTATAGAAATGGAAAACATAGCT
This sequence comes from Bacteroidota bacterium, assembly GCA_041169945.1. Lineage (GTDB taxonomy): Bacteria > Bacteroidota > Bacteroidia > Cytophagales > UBA9547 > CALPQG02. Next base: position 109 of record JBEAZU010000328.1, on the reverse strand, counting down.
GAAAAAACTATGTTTTATGAAATTCATTTAGAAGAAAACAATAAGATTTTGGGTGATTATGACCAGAATCTTTACGAATCAAAAGGTTTCACAGAAGTAGTATTGCAGG
>JBEAZU010000327.1:0-4178 GCA_041169945.1 Bacteroidota bacterium | reverse complement strand
TGATGATGTCTTTGTCGGCTTTGTGGTCTTTGATGTCTTTGATGGTGTTTTCAATTTTTTTATTGACCGACTGCAACAATATTTTAGCTTCCGTTTTAGCGGCATTTAAAATCAGTTTTTTATTGTCTTCCATGTATTTAGTTAAGCCATCGTAATGGACTAACTTGGCTTGCAGCTGTTGTTCTTTCACTTGGACTGCATGCAGCTTTAACTCTAAAGCCATTTTCTCTTGCTGAACCTCTGCAATCAGCACATCAAAATTTACCTGAGATTGGCCAATTTTAGCACGGGCAGCATCAATAATACCCAAGGGTAGCCCAATTTTATTGGCAATTTCAAAAGCGAAAGAACTTCCGGGCTTGCCAATTTCAAGTTTATATAGCGGTTCGAGTTTATCAACGTCATAACGCATAGATCCATTGACCATGCCAGGAGTAGTTTCTGCTACTTTTTTAAGATTAGCATAATGGGTAGTCATCACCCCAAACACCTGTTTTTTATTCATCTCCAACAATATCGCTTCGGCAATAGCCCCGCCATAACTAGGCTCAGTACCAGCCCCAAACTCATCAATCAAAACCAATGACCTTCCCCCACAGTTTTGCAAAACCGTTTGCATGGCCTTAAGATGAGAGCTATAGGTACTTAAATCATTTTCAATGGATTGTTCATCACCAATGTCAATAAAAATATCTTTAAAAATACTCATTTGAGAAGTTTCAAGAGCAGGAATGGGCAAACCTGTTTGAAACATGTATTGTAATAATCCTATGGTTTTTAAACATACCGATTTCCCTCCTGCATTAGGACCAGAAATCATCAATATGCGCTCCGAAGGAATTAAGGAAACACTCAAGGGCTCTACTTGTTTTCCAGTCGCCGCGTGAGAAAGCATCAACAAAGGATGACGAGCAAGGTCTAATTTAATGAGCAGTTGATCAGAAAAAACAGGAATACAAGCATTAAGTTCCAAGCCTAACACCGCTTTGGCTTTGATAAAATCTAATATACCGAGCCAATAAAATGCTTTTTGTAAATCGGGTAAATGGGTACGAACAAGGGCAGTTAGTTCGGTTAAAATCCTCACGACTTCCCTTTTTTCCATGTATTCTAACTCCTTAATTCTATTATTGACCTCTAATAATTCTACAGGTTCAATAAAAGCCGTTTGTCCGGTTGCTGACTCATCAATAATAAAGCCCTTCACCTTTCTTTTGTACTCTGCTGCCACAGGAATCACAAGTCGACCATTTCTGATGGTCACGGCCGTGTCGTCTTCACAATAGCCGTTTGATTTATACGAACGCACTAAAGCATCTGCAAGCTTACGAATAGTACTGTGCTCATAATTAAGCTCATAGCGAATGGCTTTAAGTTGCGTGCTGGCAGAGTCTCTAATTTTACCTTTTTCATCTATAATTTGATCAATGGCTTTTAACAGCGCTTTATCTAAAACCACCGTAGAAGCCAAATCCATTAAAGCGGGATAAAGTTCTTTTTCTTGCACATCAAAAAACCGTAAACAAGAAGCAATGGATTGCACGATGTGCTTAATTTTAAAAAAGTCTTCTTCATTCAGCCAATTGCCTACAATGGCCACCCTTTGCAATTCTTTACTGATTTCAGGAAGATACGTCAGCGGAAGGGTATTACCCATTTGATACAAAGCCATCATCTGCGCCACTTGATCTAACAGACGTTGCAATGTTATTTTATCAAAAACAGGTCGCATAGACCCGGCAAATTTTCTCCCTCCGTCCCCAATACACCGTTCAGCCACCAATGCCTTCAGTTTATCAAAACCCAATTTTTGTTCAATATTCGTAGGATACAGCATATTTTTAAAATAGAAGCACAAGGTATTAAGTACTGCCCACAAAATCAATGTTAAAATTTAGTAAACAAATAATTAAAAGACCTACACCACTACAAACCCTTTAAAAAGTGACAAAGGAGTAAGAATAATCGCGATATACAAATTGAAATTAAATAAAAATCCTTTCAGACAAAATGGTTACTATTAATAGTATTTTTAAATTAAGGAATATAGAATATATTTGTACCAATTATTAAAAATATAAGCGTGAAAAACAATCTATTATATTATCTTTTTGCCGTAGCAATTTTCATGTTTTTGCTACCCGAAGCCAAGGCCAATCATATTTTAGGAGGAGACATTACCTACACCAATATTGGACCTAATCAATACAAATTTACCTTAACGGTTTATAGAGATTGTTCGGGTAACTTACTGGACATCGCCTACAGTTTAAACTACAAATCAAGCACCTGCGGGGTCGCTTCAAGCAGTTTTATCGTCAACAAAGTGGGGGCAGCAGAAGAAGTGAGCATTTTATGTCCAAGCAAATTAAGTACTTGTAACGGAGGAGGAGAAATTGGGATACAAAAGCAATTATATACAGGTATTGTTACCTTACCAAAATCATGTAACGACTGGATTATCAGTTGGGATCCAGGGGCGAATTCAAAAAGAAACTCGGCCATCACAAATATTGCTGATCCTGTAAATCAAAATTTTTACATTGAAGCTAAAATTAACAATTCAAAAATCAACAACAATAACTCGCCTAGTTTTTCAGGAATGGCATTCTCATACCTCATTACAGGCCAAAAAGGAGTAATCAACACTACCGCCACCGATATTGACGGCAATGATTTAAAATACCTCATCACCACTCCTAAAACAAGTGCGAGTACTACCGTAAAATACAATACAGGATTTACGGCCACATCCCCCATCTCTAGTGGCACAGCAGCCAGTTTTAACAACTCTACAGGAGAATTATCATTGAGCCCCACCGCTATTGAAAAATCGGTTACGGCCATCGTAGTAGAGGAATACAAAGACGGAGAATTTATAGGAAGTGTTACCAGAGATTTACAAATCATTACCTTATCCTATGCCAACAAAATCCCTACCTTAAGTGGCATCAACAATACCAATCTTGACTCTTTGAGAATTTGCGCAGGAGACAAAGTAAACTTCAAAATATACGGAACAGACGAAGATTTGCCAGCACAAAAATTAACAGTCACCTGGAACAACGGCATAACACTCGTACCTGGCAATGGTTTTGACGGCCTAGTCACTACAACAGGCCAAGGCAATGACACCACCACTTTTAAGTGGAAAAGCCCTGTTGCCGCAAATGGTCTTTATACTTTTACAGTAACTTTAAAAGACGATTATTGTCCGATTGTTGGCACTACTTCAAGAACATTTAAAATAAGGGTTTTCCCAAAACCAATATTCAATTTGGCAAACGATACCACCATCAATTGCACAGACCAAAAGCTATTGTTACCCTTTAATATCAAAGGGAAAAGCCCCTACCAATATTTATGGAGCACTGGTGCCACAACAAACAACATTACTGCTGACCCAGGCAATTTCAAATTAACCATTACGGATGCCAACAGTTGTACCTATAGTGATAGCATTAATATTAAAAGTGGTTTGGTCGCCTTGTATTCATTTGACAGCCTTTGCGCTGGAAGCCCTACCCATTTCAAAGACCTCTCTTTTAGTAAAAGTGGCTCAAACATCACCAAATGGAATTGGGATTTCAATGACCCATCTACAGGTTTATTAAACACCTCTATCGCACAAAACCCAACACATCAATTCACCGATGAAGGAAATTTTAATGTAAAACTAAAAATTGAAGACGAGTTTGGTTGCAAAGGAGACACCAGTTTTAACCTACACCTGTGTAGTAAACCACTCCCTAATTTTGAAATATTAGATACCTGCAAACGAAATCCTGCGGTAATGAAAGATTTGACAGTGACAAAAGGTTGTGGCATCATCAAATATGAAATGACCTTTGTGCAACTAGCCACCAAAAAAGTCGAAAAAGTAAACTATACTTACCCTAAAATACCGCCATTTATACCAGGACAATCACCTGCAAACCCTTTGAGCAATTGGCTTCCGGCAGACTCTGGCACTTACCAAGTGACCATGGTAGCCATCAATGAAAATGGCTGTAGAAATGCCATTCAAAAAAACGTGTATATCAGGCCTCAACCTATAGTTTCCTTAAAAGAAAAAGATTTTGCTTTTAGGTGCAATAGACCCGATACCATTTTACATGTGCTAGATACCATGACCGTAAAGTCAAAACTGCCTAGCAATAAAACAATTTGGGAACCGC
>JBEAZU010000326.1:0-2777 GCA_041169945.1 Bacteroidota bacterium | reverse complement strand
AGAATAATCCCGCAAGTGCGGGATGGAACGCAGATCAAGTTCATTAGACGGATAACCGCTGATTTTTTCTTAAGTTAACAAGATTGGTTTCACGTCTACGACGTGGACCAAATGCTCGGTTAAAACACCTATAAATCAACAGGTATTGCCCTATTTACAACCAAGTTAATCCACTTTCCTTAACTTAAACCAATAAAGGTCTTCTTTGCCTTTCCCCCCTATTCTATTGCTTGAAAAATACCCAAACTCTTCGTTAGGGGCTAAAATAAAAGCCAAATCATCGTAGGCAGAATTAATGGGTGCTTTCATATTGTCAACTTTTACCCAACCTTGCGGGGTAAATTTAGAAACGAAAATATCATAACCTCCCATCCCAAGGTGTCCATCAGAGGTAAAATACAAATCGCCTGTGCTAGTCAAAAATGGATAATATTCGTTTTCTGAAGAATTAATCGTAGACCCTAAATTTTCGGGCTTAGTCCATGTATTGCCTTTTTTAAAACTGATGTATAAATCGGTACCGCCATACCCTCCTTGTATATTGGAAGCAAACACAAATACGCTCCCTTTTTTATTCATATAGGGTTGTCCAAAAGAAGCAATGCTATCGTTGAGCACAAATTGCTTAGGATTAGTCCAATGCAATACTTTCCTTTCTGATTGTAAAATTTTAATTTTCAAGGTATTGCTCGTGTCGGTCTCACCTTGGGTATAATAAATAACTGTGCCCGAGGTGTCAAAAACGGCAGCGGTTTCATGCGCAGGGGTATTGATGGTGGTGCTAAAAAAAGAGGGCGCTAAAAAGCTGGTATCATCGACCATCGCGGCAAGGTACAAATCAAAAAATGGTTCTCCCGTTGAACCACTTTCTTTTTCGATAAACACGCCAGGCCTTGAAGAAGCAAATACAAGTCCTTTAGGGTAAAAAGCCGGACAAATGTCTGAATATTGGGTATTCAATACTGGCAAATGCTTTAGCCTTACCGACTTTTGAGGATGTTGTAGCCATCTTTGGGCAGAATCACATGCCAACAATTGCTCTTCGACCTGTGTTTTGGTAATGCTGCCGTACCTTCGCCACCAAACTTTTGCGTCCTCATAATGTTCAATGTTCATACACAATTTGGCATATTGCTTACAATAACCAGCATTCGATTGGTAAGCATCGATATATGGTACATAACATTTTTCAGCACGATCAAAATCCCTATTCAACAAATAACTATCCCCAAGCTTAAAGGCCAAAATGGCGTCTTTTCTAAACTGAAAAGCCTTTTCGTAATAATGGATGGCATTGGCATATTGATAGGTTTGCAAATAAGCATCAGCGATGGCTTCATTTTTGAAAGATTGTTGTACATGCCATTGCTTACAACCCGCTAAAAAGGTTAAAAAGAAGCACAAGATTAGTAAAGGAATAGCTTTCATCTAGAAAAATATAGGGTGAACGGCTTTTTTATCATTTAAAATTTGAGAGACAGTAGGCTTTGTTGCAAACCTATAAGACAGTACTATTTCATGTGCACCACTGTTCATATCCTGCAAGGCCGTAAAACCATAATCGTAGGCATAGCCAATGGTAAAATCTTCTGTCACTGCAGGAATCAACTTCTTTACCTGCACACCCAACATGAACATCAACTCTTGGGTAGACCGATAACCAAGCCCAAGCACCAAACCATTTTTAGCTTGATAAATGGCATTTCCTTCCAATAAGGATGTTTGCTGAAAAGTATAATTCAAAAAAAAACTCAGCAACAATTTACTATTAATCCCCACATTCAATTTCCTACCCGCAAACAAGGTATAATATTGCTGTGAATTTACACTTAACAAAGACGTTTGTTGAAAAGCATGTCCATTGATTTTTTTGGCCGTGATGCCCACATGACTTTTATCTGTTTGATAATACATGCCAACACCAACATCTAACTTGTTAAATGTTTGTGTTGGACTAATGGAAGGATCTGCGGGATCTTCAATGACCAAATCAGTTATATTCAGTACATATTGTCTAAAACCAGTCTCCACCCCCATGGCCAACACCCCTTTATATACCCTAACTTTATAACTAAAACAGCCCAACATCGCCAATTGAGATGATTTCCCAAAAGTTTCTCTATTCACTTGCAAGCCCAAGCCGGCACTTTGATGAATAATAGGCCTATGAATGGTAAAGGCCGTCACTGTAGGAGTCGATTTCAAGCCATTCCACTGAGACTTATAGCCAAGGGTGGCTTGTACTTGGTTTTGATTGCCAGCATACGCTGGATTAATTAAAATACCTTGGTACATGTATTGGGAAAAATGAACTTCTCTTTGTGCCATCACTACAAAAGCGCCATGCACAAGCACGACTACCAAAAACAGACGATATCGTAAGGAACGGCTTTTCATTAATGTTTCACCACTATTTCCCCGGAGTGTTTGATGGATCCCGCTTTAAATACATAATAATAATGGCCATCCACTACCCTATTCGCATCCCAATCACCATTGGTAAAATTGTGTTGATGAAAAATTTCTATCCCCTCATGGGTATAAATAAACAATTCATTGTCGGGAAAATACGCCACATTCAATATCTTAAAACCATCATTATGCCCATCATGATTGGGTGTCACCAGTTCATAAATCACGACCTCAGGACGAGGAATAATATTGGCCGACAAAGGGGTTTGCCCACGGTTAACACTGCCAAGGGTAAAATATTTAGCGGCATGGGCTTTAAAATTCACGGCATTAAATGTCACAATTTTATTGACCATGGCTTGAGG
>JBEAZU010000325.1:0-4995 GCA_041169945.1 Bacteroidota bacterium | reverse complement strand
TTGTTTGCTTACAAAAGCTATGTTATTCTTGCGAATAGGAATAAAAATATATGTGACACAATCAATTAATTTCATAAAGTTATGAACAGGATGATTCTATTCCGTCGAATACTGATTTTTTTGTTTTTGCTTTATTGTCCAATACATTGTTAGCGGCAAATACCTACCGCAAAGGGTTATGGGTTTGGAACACGGTTGATATTGTTGGTATTTCAAGCGAAGAAAATCGGTTAATCAATGAATGTGTTTCAAGTGCAATAACCGACATTTATTTATTTATCCAGTACAACGATGAATTGGTTACCAGTAAATTACCTTATCAGAAATTTATAGAAAAATGTTACTGCAACAACATCAGAATATGGGGGATGAACGGCTATAGAAGTTATTTTTCAGACCAATGTGGACCTTCCTATTATTTTTCCATTATCAGTTCAATGGTTACATACAATTCAAACAGCACTTCCAAACAACGCTTTGTAGGTTTTTCGGGTGACAATGAATTCAATCAGGTAGACACCTGGGATTGTACCATACAAGCCAAAGTAAATGTATTTCATTCAGGATTAACAGATGCGGCACTGAGCACCACTGCCGGAACTGGTTTTTGGAAACCAACCCAAAAACAAGATAGAGATAGTTTATTGACCGACTGGGTAAGACAAACTGATTTGGCAGCCAAAATTTGTCATCAAGCCGGACTAGAATATGGCGTTGCCTCTATGAACTGGATTACGGGTAAAAGCTTTACCAATGCTGCCATGGGAAACCAAACCACACCGTTGTACGCCAAATACAAAGGTGTTTCCAAAGAATTGTACAAACATATCATTGATTATGTGGATGAATACATCATCATGTCGTACCACACCAACGTGGTCAGCAAAGTAGTTCCGATGTGTAAAGATGTATTGGATTATACCAACACACTCCATGCTGCCACAAGACCAAGAGTGATGTCAGCCGTTGAAACGCATTGCGGCGTTGGAGCGTATGTGTCTTACTGTGATACTCAAAACAGCACCTCTAAAAATGATGTTGCTTACGGAATTAGTCAACATTTCTCCTATTTAGGTACAAACAACGCTTCCTACAGCGGAGTTGCCATTCACGATTGGAAGGGAGGATACCAAAGTTTAGCCCCCGCTTCAGGAAATACCAATGCACCGGGATGTGTTTTAGGAATTGAAAACAACGAAATCTCAACCATTGATTATTTAGCACCCAACCCAACAAACGATAAAATAGTACTCCAACTGAACAATACTTTTGGTGAGGTAATAGTAACTGTTTCAGGAATAGATGGAGAAAAACTTTTGACAATCAATAGTTTTTCAGATGGAAATTTAAACCAGGAAATAGACCTTACGACATTAAATCCAGGGATTTATATGCTCAAAGCAACCAGTAATTCACAAGAAAATACATTCAAGATTGTTAAACTATAAGTTATGGCTACTATCTATACGAAATACAGATTTTACATTGGAATTTGTTGCCTATTAATGCTACTGGCATTAAAATTAAAAGGGCAAACACAAACTGTCCCAGCACTGACTTCATGGAAAGCAACCAAAGGGGAGTTGGTACTAAAGTCAGACTTTGCCATTTCTGTTTCAAAAAATGATTTTAAAACTGCCCAGGTTGAACTAGAGAACTTTGTAAAAGACCTGAAAAACAACACGAAACTTAGTCCTAAAATAATCACTTCTGCCACAAGCAATCCGGGGGAAATACATTTTGAAATTATTGATGACCCAAAGATTTTGAATAAAGAAGGCTACATGTTGGAAATCAATAAAAATGTGACGGTCAAAGCCAAAACGACGACAGGTATTTTTTATGCTTCCCAAACTTTAGTACAAATATTAAAACAAACTAAAAATACATTTACCACAGGCGCTGCTTACGACGGTCCAAAATTTGAATCTAGGGGAATCATGATGGATGTGGGTCGTAAGTATTTTCAAATGGATTACTTAAAAAAAGTCATCAGGCAATTGGGCTGGTATAAAATGAATACACTCCATTTGCATTTTACAGAATGGTCTGCTTTTAGGTTGAAAAGTGACAAATATCCTGGACTTGCTGCAAAAGAGGCTTACAGTTATGACGATGTACAAGAGCTGCAAAAATTTGCCCAGCAATACCATGTCATGATTGTTCCTGAGATTGACTTTCCTGCACATTCCACAGCAATCAATGACTACAAACCTGACCTGGCATTTAAATGCGAATCGATGAGAAGAGCGAAATGGCAGGGAGATTCGGTAAACAATTCGGGAAGGGCTTGGACGATGGATGTTACCAAACCAGAAGTGAGAGAATTTGTTAAAGGGATGATAGATGAGTTTGTTCCCTGGTTTGATGCGCCCTATTTCCACATGGGCGGAGACGAATACCAATATGATCCTGAAAAAATCAAATGCCCAGAGTTAATGGAAGCCATGAAAAAGAAAGGCTATCCTTATCCAGGTGACATGTTTGTGGATTTTATCAATGAAATGAATGTGCATATCAAATCTAAAGGCAAAATAACTCAAATTTGGAATTGGTGGAGGTTTAACAAAGACCAAACGAGCATACAACCCTCAACCGATATTGTGGTTAATATTTGGAATAAACCAATGATTAACAATATTTTAAATGATGGTTATAAGGCGATAATTACCCCCGAAGAAGAGTTTTATGTAACGCCTGGATTGGTAGATGCTTCAGGATATGGTATAGTGAAATGTAAAGTGGTTTACGAAACCTGGGAACCAGAAGTAAAACCCAACATTATGGGCTACAAAATTTGTATTTGGGCCGATAAAGCAGAAAAACAAGAAGATGCCTGGTTTGAAGGTCATTCGTATCAACCCAAAGTTGTTTTGGCTGAAAAAACCTGGGCCGGGAAAGGCTCCAATACATTGGATGATTTTTTTAAAAGAGTGGCATTGGTTGGTGAAATTCCAGTCATTGAAAACAATTAACTGTATGCATAACATATAAGGTCATGGAAACTACAAAAAAATTAAACGTATTTATTCTGGAGGACGATTTTATGGAAAGGGATAAAATTACCCAAACATTGGCAGCAGCAAGATCCGACTATAAGGTAAGGTTTTTTTCAAAATCTGAATCCATATTTGATTTGCTAAATTTTTATCCGGATATAATCATCGCTGATTTTCAGAAGAAAAGTGTTATCAATTGGAAAGATTGGTTTTGAGTTGAATTGTGGTATTTTTTTATTCAACACCAATACAAAACTTCAAACAAAACAAAACCCCAAATTTCCATTAAATGGACCTTTGGGGTTTTTTGTTTTTACCTTGTACTTAATACTTTGTACCTAATACTTTGTACCTAATACTTATGATTACACTCCTAAGCTGATAGATTTCATAGAAGTCATCGCTTCACGCAATTCAGCACCAACCAATTCAATGGGGTGAAAACGTAAAATTTCATTGATGGTAAACAATGTTTTGTTGTCAACACCATTGTCAATACCGTCATTGTAGTTTTTACCAATAATGTTGGTTTCTACATTTTTGAAGAAATCAGTCAACAATGGTTTACAAGCATGGTCGAATAAATAACAACCGTATTCAGCAGTATCAGAAATTACACGGTTCATTTCGAACAATTTTTTACGTGCAATGGTATTTGCAATCAAAGGTGTTTCGTGTAATGATTCGTAGTAAGCAGATTCTTCGATAATTCCAGACTCTGTCATGGTTTCAAAAGCCAATTCAACACCAGCCCTTACCATAGCAACCATCAACAAACCGTTGTCATAAAATTCTTGCTCAGAGATTTTAACATCACCAGCAGGCGTTTTTTCAAAGTTAGTTTCGCCAGTTGCAGCTCTCCAAGTCAACAAGTTTTTGTCGCCAGCAGCCCAGTCTTCCATCATGATACGAGAAAATTCTCCGCTGATGATGTCATCTTGGTGTTTGCGAAACAATGGACGCATAATTTCTTTCAATTCTTCAGAAATTTGGAATGCTTTGATTTTCGCAGGGTTTGAAAGCCTGTCAAACATACCGCTTACACCACCATGTTTTAATGATTCAGTGATAGCTTCCCATCCGTATTGAATTAATTTAGAAGCATACCCTTTTTCGATTCCTTTTTCAACCATTTTGTCGAAACAAAGAATAGAACCAGTTTGTAACAAACCACAAAGAATAGTTTGCTCTCCCATTAAATCAGATTTAACTTCAGCAACGAAAGATGATTTTAAAACGCCTGCTCTATCGCCACCAGTGGCAACAGCATACGCTTTTGCATACGCCCAACCTTTACCTTCTGGATCATTTTCTGGATGTACAGCAATCAAAGTTGGCACACCAAAACCCCTTACATATTCAGCCCTAACTTCAGATCCTGGACATTTTGGAGCGACCATAATGACAGTAATGTCTTTACGGATTTGCATTCCTTCTTCTACGATATTGAAACCATGAGAATAAGAAAGCGTTGCACCATTTTTCATCAATGGCATAATTGCAGAAACTACCGGAGTATGTTGTTTGTCAGGAGTTAAGTTGATTACCAAATCAGCCGTTGGAATCAATTGCTCATAAGTACCAACTTTAAAACCATTTTCAGTAGCACTCACATAAGAAGCTCTTTTTGCATCAATCGCTTCCTGACGCAAGGTATAAGAAATATCAAGTCCTGAATCTCTCATGTTCAAGCCTTGGTTTAAACCTTGTGCCCCACAACCAACGATAACAATTTTTTTACCTTCCAATGCAGCAACACCTTCAGTAAATTCTGAACTGTCCATAAATTCACATTGTCCCAGTTGTTCTAATTTTTCTCTTAAAGAAAGCGTGTTAAAATAATTAGCCATTTATTTAATTAAGTTTAATGGATGAAGCATTAAAACTATTTTGTAATTAACCGTGAGGAATGCAAACAAAATAATACAATGCAAAAGTGTTAAAAATTATGCAAACATCGAGGTGATTTTAATGTTTATTTAGGTACTTATAATGG
>JBEAZU010000324.1:0-3982 GCA_041169945.1 Bacteroidota bacterium | reverse complement strand
GATGTAACCCACGTAGATTCTATCAAACATACCATCAGTTGGGCCAATGACAACATGCAACTTTCTGAGCTGAACAATATTCGTTGGGTGGTAGAAGATGCTTTTAAATTTGTACAACGAGAAGTAAGAAGAGGTGCGAAATACAATGGTATTGTCCTCGATCCACCTTCTTATGGCCGTGGTCCAAATGGTGAAAAATGGATCTTAGAAGATAAAATCAATGAACTTACCCAATTGTGCAACCAGCTGCTGGTGCCTGACAATGGGTTTTTGGTTTTCAATTTATACTCCATGGGATTTTCGGCCATGGTAATTGAATCGTTAGTGAAATGTCATTTTCCTAAAAACAGTAACACTTCTATTGGTGAATTGTATTTGCCAGACAGGGCAGGAAGAAAATTACCTTTAGGGACGTTTTTGAGAATTGAAGTGTAGTAAGTGATGAGTTTTGAATGTTGAGTCTTTAGTAAAAAAATATTTTGAATATATCCATTATAAATTTATACTGTTCATAACAGTTAATCTTTTAATCATTAACATTTTGAAAAAAATTATTTTATCCTTGTGAGTCGCTTTATGTGTGCAGTAGGCTTCAGCAAAATCTTTGGGCAATAAAAATACCTGTGATTTGTATGCCTACAATTACCTAATGTGAACCCCTGCTTATGTAGGGAATGAAGGCACGAATAACGCTAAACTGATAATGCTAAACCAATCTCTTCTTGACATACGCGCTTTTTTTAATACTTTAGGGGAATAAAATTCAACCCCCAAAGCAATGTTTACTTTCGACATTATAATTCCTACTTATAACAACAAAGATGAATTGCTTTGGTGTCTGACTTCACTTGAAGCGCAAACGTTTACTGATTTCAGGGTGTTGGTTTGTGTGAATGGTGCTAACGATGGTACTTTAGAAGCTTTGGCTGCTTTACAAACCAGTTTTCAAGTACTGGTGTTGGAACATCCCGACAAACAAAATCATGGCCGACCGGCCAATAGAAATTTAGGAATTAGCAATTTAGAAGCTCCATTTACTTTGCTGCTAGATTCGGACCAGGCGGCGGATAAAAACTTGGTACTAAAACACCATGAGCTCCTTTCTAAACAAGATTGTATTTCCGTTGGGGAAGTGATTTACCAACAAAAAAATGATTGGAACACTTACATCGCCAGCAGGGGAAAAGGGAAATTTACTGATTTGGCCCACATTCCATTTCAATACCTCAATACTCAAAATGTGGCTTTGAAGTCAACCTACTTACAGCAAGTTGGAGGTTTTGATGAACAAATACAGGGTTACGGCGGCGACGATACTGAATTGGCGTACCGTTTATGGCAAAAATTTCAACTGCCAGTTATATACAACCAAAAGGCTTTTTCGAATGATGACCAAGCCAAATCCGTCAACCAGGCTTTAGTCCAAATGTATGATTTTGGCGCCAACAACCTGCTTTATATTCACCAAAAACACCCTGAATTTAAAGAAATATTTAACGTAGCCTTATTGAAAAACAAGGTTGTCAATACATTTTTGGTCAATGGTTTACTCTACAATAGCATTAAAAACAGTTATCCAATATTTCCCTCCACAATAAAAAATACCTGTATCCATTACCTGGTGTTTTATAACATTTGTAAAGGATTTAATGGGGTGAAAGATTAAAATTTAAACCTGTATATTGTTCTGCTATTGCTGCTTTCTCTTAATGTGTATTGACTTTTGGACAAATTTTAATAATTTCGAGATATTCCTTAAAACTTTATGAAAGACAACTACCAAACCGTATTGGATTCTCCGGCTTTCCGAAAAATGGTGGTTCGCAAATGGACCATTTCTATAGTCTTAACCATGATCATGTTGAGTGCTTATTTTGGTTTTATATTGACCATTGCTTACGACAAAACCTATTTCAGCCAACTCGTTACCGACCATGTTACCCTGGCAATTCCTGTAGGTATTGGGCTAATTATTTTTGCCTGGTTAATGACGGGAGTATATACTTATTGGGCCAATAACTACTACGACAAAGAAGTAGAAGAGATAAAGAAGCAGTTATAATAGTTGTCAAGTTTGCGGTTATCGGTTTTTAAGTTTTATATTACGATATCCTATCTGACAATTTACCTTCTGCATCAATGCAGCGAAAACTTGACAACCAAAAACTCGATAACCGAAAACTAAAAATGACTTTATTACAAATATCATCCATCGGACAACCGAATTGGGCTTCTATCCTGATGTTTTTTGCCTTTGTTGCCATCACGATGGGCATCACTTATTGGGCCTCTAAAAAAACAAAAACTACCTCAGAGTTTTATGCCGCTGGTCGAAGCATTACCGGCTTTCAAAATGGCTTGGCTTTGGCTGGTGACTATATGAGCGCAGCTTCCTTTTTAGGTATCGCCGGAATGGTGGCCATGAAAGGATTTGATGGTCTTATTTATTCTATCGGGTTTATTGTTGGTTGGCCCTTGATTATGTTTTTGGTGGCAGAACCACTTCGTAATTTGGGTAAATATACCTTTGCCGATGTAGTGGCTTTCCGCTTACAACAACGCCCCATTCGTATGGCGGCCGCTTTTGGTTCTATTGCCACCATTACCTTTTACCTGATTGCTCAAATGGTGGGCGCGGGTGGTTTGGTACAAAAACTATTCGGCATAGATTACAACCTGGCGGTAATTATTGTAGGCTCGGTGATGGTAAGTTATGTATTGTTTGGTGGCATGTTGGCGACTACGTGGGTACAAATTATCAAAGCCGTTTTGCTTTTGGGTGGTGCTACCTTATTGGTGGTGTTGGCATTGGCAAAATTCGATTTTAACCTGATAGCCATCTTCAAAAAAGTGGCCGATAATTATGGCATGGAAGCCCTCGCTCCTGGAGGACAAATCTCCAATCCATTGGATTCTATTTCTTTGGGTTTGGCCCTGATGTTGGGAACTGCTGGTTTGCCACATATCTTGATGCGTTTTTATACGGTTCCCAGTGCCAAAGAAGCACGCAAATCGGTGTTTGTGGCCACAGGTTTTATTGGCTATTTCTATATCTTAACATTTGTAATTGGTTTTGCAGCAGCAGCGATTGTTGGCCGTGAAGCCATTGGAAATATTGATGCCGGAGGAAATATGTCGGCGATATTGTTGTCTGAAGCCACCGGTGGAAACTTGTTTATGGGCTTTATTGCCGCGGTGGCTTTTGCAACTATCCTTGCCGTAGTGGCTGGATTGACACTTTCTGGTGCGTCTACTTTGTCGCATGACTTGTATGTGAATGTGATCAAAAAAGGTGTTTCGGATGAAAAAGGAGAAGTGAAAGTCGCCAAACAAGCAACGGTGGGTTTGGGTATTTTGGCTATTTCTTTGGGATTGATATTTAAAGGACAAAACGTAGCCTTCATGGTTGGATTGGCTTTTTCTATTGCTGCAAGTGCCAACTTCCCAGCCCTGATTATGTCTATCGTTTGGAAAAAATTCTCTACTCAAGGTGCTGCCTGGAGCATTTTGTCGGGAGCTTTGATTTCAATTCTGTTGATTATTTTAAGTCCAACGGTTTGGGTGGATATCTTCAAAAATGAAACGGCCATTTTCCCACTTAAAAATCCAGCCATCGTTTCCATGTCTGCTGCTTTTGTGGTTGGTATTGTGGTTTCTTTATTTACCAAAGAAGAGGAATCGCAATTGAAGTTTGAGAAAGAGAAAATCAGGACCTATTTGGGTGTTGGAGCGGAATAAGTTCTCAAGTTAACGGTTGTCAAGTTTAGAGTTTTCAAAGTTTACGGTTATCAAGTATACGAGTTATCAAGTTTACGGTTATCAAGTTGAAAAATTATAAATGCAAAAGTGTTTTTTTCGAGCTTCGGGCTCGAAAAAAACACTAAACACTAAACACTAAACACTAAACACAAAACACTAAACACTAAACACAAAACACCAAACACAAAACACTAAAAAGAAAACCCAAAAAAAAAAAAAGTGA
>JBEAZU010000323.1:0-3701 GCA_041169945.1 Bacteroidota bacterium | reverse complement strand
TTTAAAATGTGTGTGTATTCAACTCAACACTCAACATTTATCCCGAGTTTATCGGGACTAAAAACTCAACACTAAAAACTCCTAAGTACTGCTTGTTTTCAAAGCACAAGAGAGAGTTTATTGTAAGTGGTTGAAATTAAGGTTATTAAAAAATACTTATTAAAGTTTTTGGGGTATATTGAAACCAATTTGGGATTTCAGCGTAACAGACCTTATACCGATTAAAAAAGACAACAATAGTTTTAAACGGTTTCTTTTTAACATAGGTTGTCTTTATAGTAAAAAAGAATTACAAAAATCAAATAATTTATTAACAAGCTAATTTTGAGCATCTTAAAAATGCTTCGTTCTATAACTATGTCCAAATTTTAAATCAAAAAAAGGATGCAAAGAAATGCAATGTTTATAATACAACCTTATAAGGCCTTAGGAACTTGGGTATTTGACGATGAAAGTCGCCACTTGTTAAGAGAACCATTTGTGCTAGGGGTGCCTGAAATGATAGACCAACAGCTAAGTAAAAAAGGCATTGCATCAGATCGATTTAACCTTGTGTTTACTGCAGGTATTTTGCCCGATGCTGATGCCGTACTGGTCAAAGAAAATGATTTATCAGAAGGCGCTTGGTATAATTTGAAAAATACCAATCACCATGGGTGGCTTTGTCCAGCCTTGATGAAGTATTTCGACGATGCACCTGAAACCATTTCTATACTTATTAACCCTTTAAACAACTAACAAAAACTCCCATGAAAAACGCAAATTCAAACACAAACACAACTCCAATCACAACACCAATCACCACACCAAAACCTGCATTTTTAGTTACTGAAATTTTAACATTAAACTACCTCAAATTAAGAGATGAAGCCATAATATCGCCATTGGTAAGCCATCTAAGAGTTTGTTTTAAATCGAAGTTGAGAACTTTTACCGCCCTGCATGAAGATGATAAGGATGACGTCATTGCAATGACTATTGTCAAAATTTGGGAAATCTTAGATAAAGGGAATTTTGTAACTAACGGGTGCACACATGCCTATTTTATGCGCATGCTGCTTAATGCAGCAAATGATTTGATTAAAAAAAATACAAAAAAGGCTATTCTACTTCAGCAATACAAGCAAGAGGTGGCGTATAATGCATCCGAAAATGCGCTAGAAAAGGAAAATGAGCAATTGCGTTTGTTGAATTACCTGATACCCATTTTGTCATCCAACCAAAGAGATTGTATTTTGATGTATTATTTCAAAAGGTATTCCATAAAAAAAATTGCCACCATCACCAATAGGAACCCCAATACCGTTAAATCTGATTTATCAAGAGCAAAGGACATCTTGAAAGCGCACACCCCTAAAGACGCTTTGCCGGTATTTTTATAGTCCGGTAAAATATTTGTTAAAGCTCCTGCAACTTTTTGTATTTAGTGGCAGTGTTATGGGTATTCAATCACTATTCAAAACCCATGGCATGACTACCACAGACAAACGCCTTACTGCAGCAGCAATACAGAAGTCAAGTATATGTAAAAAATACTTTTCAAACACGCAACAGCCCGTTTCCTTAGAGGAATTTATAACCGTGGCCAATACGCCACTTGCCACGAGTCCTAAAGAAGCCTTATTGCTTTTGCTTGCCTTGTATTTTGATTATTATTCGACAGATCCTGGTAAAGCAAAAATAATTGGGGAGGTATGTCAAGTGTATCTTAATACAGAAAAAAGCTATTTTGAAGAGCTATGTCAAGTGGCTTCGGTAGCTGACATTGTACAAAATGAAATGCCAGGTGACCAAGCATTTGAGCCTAAAAAGTTGCCCTTTGTTGCTTATGAAGCATATATCAACACTAGCTTTGCGCTGATTCGTAGCAAAGAAATTCCGAAACAGGTGCAAGGACTGTTTTTGAAAAATGTGTTTTTGTTTTTGAAAAGCAGGCCTTACAAGCCATTCATTGTAAACAAAAACTTTAAAAAACTTAGTGCCGCAAGGGTTTTGCAAACGAAATCATTGGCTGAATTTCTACACAAAAAATCACTCCACCTGCTGCCATATTTTATGGAGGTAGTCAATACGCCCTCTAGCATTTCAATCAAAGAGGTATTGCATGCCCTTATTCAGGGATATGGCGACAACTGTGGTGTTAGCATAGGTAAAAGAACGGTGTATTGGGATATTGCCTGGGAATTATTAACGAGAAATAAGTCTTTGTGGCAATATGATGATGAAGATCCAGACCTGAGCGATTACATAAAAACGCACATAGACAATAGTGCGCAGTATCTCGACTATGATGTTGCCATTTTAAATGCCCATCAATTTTTGCAGATAGCCTATACTATCGTTAGGGAAAAGGAAATTCGTCCAGCCTTGTATCCGGTGGTATTCAGGTATTTTTTATTGTATTTTGAAGATGCTTATGCATTTCAAGCCGAGGAAGATTTTTAAAATTCAATTTTAGATGTCGCAAATTTAGTATTCAAACCGTATTTCTATAAAACAATAGCTTTATGAACAATGCCATCATGGAATTTAGTACCCAATATCCTGCTTTCTTAAAAGGAATAGTCTCTAAGCATTACCCTTTTAGTTTTGAAGCATTACAGCAATGGCAACATTGGGTAGATTGGCACCTCGTTGCTAAAAATAAAAATATTGCCTGGACAATGGAAATGATTGATGCATTTCCGACAGCACCTATTGCCGAGGGAATGGCTCAATACGCCAAGATACTCTCCGATAAGATTTTTTTGCTTGCCTTTTGTGAACGCTACAAAGACAATGCGGCGGTGACGAAAGGACTCTCCTTTAACAAACATATTGCGTGGGATCAAGATTTGTTTGATGCCATTGGCGACTGTCTTCACCTAGAAGATTTGAGTTTTTGTAACCACAAACAATTTCCATGGAGCTTTGCCATCCTAGACAAATACTTAGCCGATTGGAATTGGGAATACCTCTCTTTTAATCCACACTTGCCATGGTCTTTGGCATTCATAGACCGGTACAAGGATTATATTGTTTTTGAAGATTTCTTTAGTCATAACCCTGGCGTATGTGCGCATTACGAGATTGTAATACAATATGAGGATAAATTAAGCTGGAACACCATCAGCATGAGCCAACAATTGCCTTGGATCGAAAACAACTTGCTCGAAAAGTGGCATGACAAAATCAACTGGACCTATATTGCGGCAAATCAAAAACTGCTGGCTTTGCCTGGATTTTTTGAAACACATATTTCAAAATGGATAGGAGACAAAACGGCCTTTGATTTTTTATCAAGCAATACCGGTTTGCCTTGGGATAGCAGCTTGCTGGCACAATATGAAGAGCATTGGAATTGGTACGAAATAGCCGGCAATGAAAATATTCCTTGGAGCGTGGCTTTGATTGAAAGGTTTAAGTCAAAACTCATTGAACCAATTGCTTATAAAGAAAGGGAGGACGGATTAGAAAAGTCAAATTACCGCATAGCCAATAAATTGCATTATAATTTTCTGCTCAATTCCAGCATCCCATGGAGTATCGCGCTCCTCGATACCTTTCACACCCACGGTCGGTTTGATGTCTTGGCGCTAGGCGATCATGTGTGGGCAAAAGTATT
Source organism: Bacteroidota bacterium (assembly GCA_041169945.1). GTDB lineage: Bacteria > Bacteroidota > Bacteroidia > Cytophagales > UBA9547 > CALPQG02. Next base: position 97 of record JBEAZU010000323.1, on the reverse strand, counting down.
TGAACCAAGTGTGGATGCCTCGTTAATAGATTTATTGGTGAAAAATGAGCAGTAGAAGAGGGTGAACGCATTGAAATAAATTCAACAAAAAGCCTCA
>JBEAZU010000322.1:0-4532 GCA_041169945.1 Bacteroidota bacterium | reverse complement strand
CCTTCTTGAGCGACGCTCTGAAACACTTTGCTTATACTTTGTTCTGTTTGCCATTTTATAGAGTTTATTTTATATTTTTGACTTTATAAAACGGTCAATCTATTTCAGGCATTGACAAGTATTAGGCAAATTTACTTCAAACTTATTTTTGTACTTATTACTTTGTACCTAACACTTTGTACTTATTACTTTGTACCTAATACCTTGTACCTATTACTTTGTACTTATTACTTTGTACCTAATACTTTGTACTTAATACCTTGTACTTGTTAACACTAAAAACTCAACACTCATCACTATTAAAAACCCCATATTCAAAGCACACCTTTTACTTTCGCTGATGGCTTTAGTTGGCGGCGCCAATTATGTGGTGGCTAAAAATGTGGTTCCTGTTTTTATAGGCCCTTCGGGAATGATTGTCATCAGGGTATTTACAGGTACGCTGTTTTTTATGGTGTTGGATGCTTTTTCAAAAGATAAAAAAGCCATAGAAAAAGCTGACTATTGGAAAATCGTCGCTTGTGCCTTTGCGGGGGTGGTCATCAACCAGTTGTTTTTCTTCAATGGACTCGCCATTACTTCTCCAATCAATGCTTCTTTGATGATGATGGTATCGCCCATCGTGATCATGCTTTTTGCCTTTATCATCTTGAAAGAAAAATTAGTGTGGTACAATGTTGCTGGTATTGTTATTGGCATTATTGGCGCCATCACCCTTATTCTCGCCAGAGGAAACCTGACGTTGGATACCAGTAACCGACTAGGAGATTTTTTCATTTTTATCAACGCCATCTCCTGGAGTTTTTATGTCATTTTAGCGGCACCCTTGATGCAAAAATACAATCCATTTACCTTGTTGAAATGGACCTTCGGCATCGGGTTTGTTTTCGTGTTGCCATTTGGGTACCAGCAGTTGCGCTCCGTTGACCTCCATGCTTTTACACCCAAAGCTTGGTTTGGCTTTTGGTATGTGCTACTTTTGGCGACGTATTTGGCTTATTACATCCATACGGCAGTTTTGAAACATATTTCCCCTTCCATCTCCGGAACCTATGTCTATTTTCAGCCCCTCATTGCCACCCTTATTACCGTTGTTTTTGGTTTAGATGCCCTCAATAGTATCAAAGTATTAAGTGCCCTTCTGATATTTTTAGGCGTGTACCTTGTCGGCAAAAGAAATACCTAAGATCTCCCAAATTTTAAGCTTTATTCCTAAACTTAAAGCTTTTCATTTCGTAAACCTAATCCTACTATTAAAAGGGATTCATGATGAAAAAAACCTTTCTGTTACTCCTAAGCCTTATTTCTGTTGCTGTTTTTGCCCAAAACCCTTGTGTAAAAGGTGATTGTGCTAATGGGGAAGGCACTTATTTAATGGCGAGTGGCGATCGTTATATTGGGGAGTTTAGGAATGGGAAATTTAGCGGTGATGGAGAATATTTTTTTGCCGGGGAAGATTTTAAAAAAGGCAATAAATATGTAGGTGAATTTAGAAATGGTTTGTTTAATGGTCATGGTACTTTTTATTTTATCACCGAAGGACCACAAAAGGGCGATAAATTCGAAGGAGAGTTGAGAGATGGAAAATTTAATGGTCCTGGCGTTTATGAATTTGCCAACGGCGATAAATATATTGGCGAGTTTAAAGAGTCTAAATTCGAAGGCCAGGGAAATTTAATTTATGGCAATGCTGATCGTTATGTAGGGGAATTTAAAAATGGCTTGCGACACGGACATGCTACTTTATATTATGCCGATGGCAATAAGTTTATAGGCGAATACGAAGAGGATAAATGTCATGGACAAGGCACTTATTATTTTGAATCGGGTGACACGTATGTGGGAATGTTTATTGATGGCAAAATCAAAGGCCAAGGGGTGATGTATTTCAAAGCGGGTGATCGATACATCGGTGAATTTAAAGATGCCAAGTTTGATGGCTTAGGTATTTTATACCAAGAAGATGGTAAAATGAAGTCAGGCAATTGGTTAAAAGGCGTTTTTGTTAGTGCTTCTAATTTGGCCATTCCTCCCGTAATCAGTTGGCTGAACCCTGCTTTGGTAGCCATTATTGTGAATGAACCCGTGTACAATATCAAAGCTTGTGTGATGTCGCATGAGAAATCGATTAATGTTAAAATTTTTGTAAATGAGGTCTTGCAAATGCAAATTCCTGTCACCAAAAGTTTTACCGAAAAAACGCCTCTCACCGATTGTGATATTAGCATAGACCGACCTGTTTATTTGATGGAAGGAAACAATGAAATTAAAATTGTGGCAGAGTATAGTAGTGGAAAGGTGCAGTCAGAAATTCGTCATATCACGTTTGGGCACACAGTATTAACGACTCAACCTGCTCCTAAAATAAATTCAGTAAAAGTCAGAAATGATTATGCCCTTCTTTTTGCCACTGATGAATATACCGAATGGAACAGTTTGGCAAACCCCATCAAAGATGCTGAAACCATTGCCCAAGAGTTAGAAAAAACGTATGGTTTTACCGTTGAAATTGTGAAAAATCCAAGCAACGAACAAATTATGGCGAAGTTAAAGGAGTATGCCCGCAAAACATACCAAAAGCAAGACCAACTGTTGGTGTTCTTTTCTGGCCATGGACAATATGATGAGGAATTTAAGGAAGGGTATGTGGTGGCTAAAAACTCCCTGAAAATGGATGATAGCAGGGTGTCTTATATTTCTCACGGCACTTTACGAACGGTTATTAACAACATTGCTTGCAGCCATACTTTGTTGGTGATGGATGTTTGCTTTGGTGGCACATTCGACCCTGTTATTGCCAGTGCACAATACAGGGGGGCTGTAGATGATGTGTACAAAGAAGTGTCGAAAAATGATTACATCGACAGAAAACTCAAATACGTGACCAGAAAATACTTGACCTCTGGTGCCAAAGAATATGTACCCGATGGTCGTCCCGGGGAACATTCTCCCTTTGCCCGTAAATTGCTTGATGCGTTAAGAAATTATGGCGGCGAGGATAAAATTCTTACCCTAGAAGAAATCAGCACCTATGTTGAAAAAGTGTCTCCACAACCGAGGTTAGGGGAATTTGGCGCCAACGAACCAGGGAGTGACTTTTTGTTTATTGTGAAATAAGTTTTATTATTCCACGCAAAGACGCCAAGATTTACGCAAAGTTCTCAAAGAAAAAGCACTTAAATTCAACAAGTTACCCTAAAAGCCTCTGCGACCTTAGCGTGATTTTCCTCTGCGTCTTTGCGTGAAATTTTAACAATATTATTCCACGCAAAGACGCCAAGATTTTCGCAAAGTTCGCAAAGAAAAAGCACTAAAATTCAACAAGTTATTTTGAAAAAGCCTCTGCGACCTTAGCGTGATTTTCCTCTGCGCCTTTGCGTGAAATTTTAACAATATTATTTCACGCAAAGACGCCAAGATTTTCGCAAAGTTCTCAAAGAAAAAGCACTTAAATTCAACAAGTTATTTTGAAAAAGCCTCTACGACCTTAGCGTGATTTTCCTCTGTGTCTTTGCATGAAATTTTAACAATTAAATTCAACAAATACTAAAAGCCTCTACGACCTTAGCGTGATTTTCCTCTGCGTCTTTGGGTGAAATTTTAACAATTTTTCGCTTAAGACTTGATCAAGCACGAGAAGACTTAAACTAGTGGGTGATAGGATAATCAAAAAGTATAAATTTGTAGTCTTGAAAATTCCACATTGATGCATTAAATAATTAGATAATCAGGGTTTTAGGTCCTGATTGCTGCAAATAGAGTTGTTTTTTTGATTAATTAATCTTAAACTGCTGCTCAATAGCGATTCTATATGACTAATGTTTTTGATCAACTAAAGAAAAATAAAACAACTTTGGCTTATTCGACCAATAAATCGAGTAATGTGCCTGTGTTTTTCAATTTAAATATAGACAATAATGGTGTTTATGTTGAAATTAAAAATTTAAAAGGTGAAATTATTGAGCCCAATTATTTGCATTATACAGGTGAAATTAGGAGTATCCTCAAAAATATAAAGCAAATTACTGATAAAGCAGATTTTGTGGTTGATTGGGAAAATCCATCCAATAAAATCTATCTTCATCAGCATCCATATTTGATTCCTCCTTTGGTTAATTGTCATAAACTTGTAAATGCACAAGGTAAGGCCATTGAGATGAATAATCAGTCTTTGTTTACGCCTAAGGTTGTTTTAGTGATTGATAACAAAACAATTGATGCGACAATATGCATTGCTTATTTGAATAAAATCATTCATAATTTTATTTTTTTAAATGAAAACCATGTGTTACTGGAAGATGAAAATGTCATTATTGAGACTATTCCTGTTGGACAGTATTTTAGTAAAATAAAAATTTTTAATAGCACCTTTAGTAATCTTGATTTGACCAAGTATTTATCTTTACTTTTTTCTTACGTTGACAATATGGCCATTGACTACCTTGATTATTCCTTAAGTTTTGTTGAGGATATTATTGAAGCCAAACCTATGTTGGTTTTTGAAAAGGTTGATGTCGATAATTCCTTGTACC
>JBEAZU010000321.1:0-3297 GCA_041169945.1 Bacteroidota bacterium | reverse complement strand
CTGTCATTGCCTTGAAACACTACACCATCTTTTTGAGATTGGTGTTTGAAAATGCCATAACGTTTTTGCAATACTTGTTCTGGACTCATTGGAATTGACATTTCAATTTCCCAGATATCCCATTCATGCCAAGCGCCTCTATATAACCAAACCCAACAATCTTTCATGAATGGTTCGTCTTTAAGGCGTTTACAAGCTTCAAAAATAGCATCTAAACACACTTTATGCGTGCCATGTGGATCAGCTAAATCACCAGCAGCATATATTTGATGTGGTTTTAGTTTACGAATCAAATCCATGGTGATTTGAATGTCTTCTTCTCCAACCGGTTTTTTCTCTACCGTACCTGTTTCGTAAAACGGTAAATTCATGAAATGAGCATTTTCATCAGGAATACCTACGTAACGACAAGTGGCTTTGGCTTCTCCTTTTCTGATTAAGCCTTTAACATATCGCACGCTTTCTGAATCTTTTTCTCCTTTTTTAGCACTTAAGAATGCTTTTGCCTCTGTAAATATTTTATTTGCACCGGAATTGTCAAGACCAAATTTAGTATTATAGTCACAAACAAAATCAGAGAATCTTAATGCTTCATCATCATGTACTGCTATATTACCAGAAGTTTGGTATCCTACATGTACATCATGGCCTTGTTCGTGTAAACGTAAAAATGTACCACCCATAGAGATGATGTCATCATCAGGATGTGGTGAAAATATTAATACTGTTTTTTTAATTGGTGCAGCTCTTTCAGGACGATTGGCATCATCGGCATTGGGTTTTCCTCCTGGCCATCCTGAGATCGTATTTTGTAATTGGTTAAATACGCTGATATTGATTTCGTATGCCGACCCTTTTTGTGCTACTAAATCACCTAAACCATTGGCGATGTATTCGGCGGTGGTAAGTTTTAAAATAGGTTTGTCAAGGCTTAATGCCATCATACATACCGCTTTTTTAGTAATTTCCTTGGTCCATTCTACTGGGCCAACCAACCATGGCGTTTTCACTTTCATTAAATCAGCCGCGGCTGTTTCATCTAAAAAGAAAGTAGTGTTTGGATGATGTTGTAAAAAAGTAGAAGGACAGTGTTCTGTAACTTCTCCTTCACAGGCTTTTTGAACAATTTTAGCTTTTCCAGCGCCCCAAGCCATCAATACTACACGTTTAGCATTCATGATTTGATTTACCCCAAGGGTAATGGCCAAAGTAGGCACATTTTCTAAGGTGCCAAAATCTGGGGTAGCATCTACACGAGTGGTATAGTTTAAAGAAACCAAACGTGTTTTAGAGCCTATTTGAGAACCAGGTTCGTTGAATCCAATATGGCCTGTTCCTCCGATACCTAATACTTGTAAATCTAATCCACCCAAAGCATTAATTTTGGCTTCGTAAGCTTCACAATAAGCTTGAATTTGGTCTTTTCTTAAGGTACCATCTGGTACATTGTAATTTTCAGGGGCAATGTCAACATGGTTAAAAAGTTGTTCTTTCATAAACCTTACATAACTCTGCACAGCATCTGGCTGCATAGGGTAGTATTCATCAAGGTTAAAGGTAATCACGTTTTTAAAACTAAGCCCTTCTTCTTTATGAAGTCTTATCAATTCGGCATACATTCTTTTAGGTGTATTTCCGGTTGCAAGACCCAATATACAAGGTTTGTTTTCTGCTTGTTTTTGTTTAATCAAATCAGCAATTTCTCTCGCTACTGCTTTAGAAGCTTCTAAAGGAGAGGAGAAAATCTCAGATGGAACTTTTTCGAAGTTAACCGCAACACTATTAGACTGTGTATAAACATTTTGTGCCATAAATAAAAACTGTCGTTTTAAGGTTTATGAGAAGATATAAGAACTTTCGTTTGAAGGACTTTGCTTTGATAGCATGATCCAAAGCATGATTTTAGCAAATTACCAATAAATCTACTTAAAAAGCAATTTCTTTGCAGTAGAATTGTCATTTATTTCATGTAACGGTATTCCTAAAATACGCCACTAAGGTAAAAATTTAGCAAAATCAATTTCATCGCTTAGTGAACAATACTGCTTTTGTGGAAACCATTTTTTTCTTCGCTTGGCAATACCATCATACACATAATCTCTTATTAATGGTGGTATAAGCATTAATATACCCACTATTTTCCATTTACCTCCAAGTGCCATCACAATTTTAAGGGCAGCAGTGGATTTGGTATACGTATGAAAATGGTCAATATAAATGACAGAATCAATTTGTTGGGGTAAACTGCCAAGTTTTTCTTTGGCGGTTAATCCTTGAAGTGGGGCAAAAAGAAATAGCTTCTTGGTATCATTTTTAATAATAAACCTTACAAAGGAATGGCATAAGCCACACTCCCCATCAAAAAATACGATACCTTTATTTGTTTGCATAAGCTATGAAATAAAGAAACCCTTCTATAAAGAAGGGTTTCAAGGCATTGGTTATCAGCTGAATATTAAAATTTAATGCCTAAATCAAGCGATATAGCACTGGTTTTATTGTTAATATCAGCGTTTACATAACTTGTAGATTTTAACCATTTTAATGTTGGGTTAAAAGTGTTTAGCAATCCCCTGTTATAACTTAAACCTCCAAATATAGCGGTATGTTCTCCCATTTGCCACTCCAATCCAGCGCCTCCAATGACAGAAAAGTCTAAATATGAAAATACTGATTTATCTACGCCTTCAATTGGAGAATGTGCGGTTGGATAAAAGCGTTTTAAAGCTGGGTTATCGCTAATTATTTTCTCATTAATTCTAATATCAATAGAAGGGCCTAACTGAAAATACAATTTCATGTCGTCAGCAATTTCATTCGTAAACATTTTTAAGGTAAGCGGAATTTGTAAGTACTGAAGATTATAAATTTCATCAATTGTTCCTAAATCTACCCCTTTATCACTAAAAGAAGTTTTAAAACCTGCTCTTTTAACGGTAAACCATAAACCCGTACCGAATGCTACCGAATGGTTGATGTGAAAATCTAAATTTAAACCAGTACTGTACCTTAAACCTAGGCTGTTATTGCTGTAAAAGGTGCCATCTAATAAGCTAGAATTATCGGTAACCGTATTCATGGCCAAGGTGGGCGAAAATTTTATGCCTGCTTTTAATTGGGCAAAAATATTCACTGAAATGATGGATGCTAAAATAAGTGTGAGTATTTTTTTCATTGTCGTCAGTTTTTTTAATAATATTGTTGTGCGTAAATATATATGAAAATGAAAAAAATTCTAAACTTTTTATCAATCTCTTTATTATTCTTTGGATGTGGGAAAAGAGAGGCGTGTAAAGA
>JBEAZU010000320.1:0-5388 GCA_041169945.1 Bacteroidota bacterium | reverse complement strand
ATTTTTTTAAATGTTGCTTTCACGATATAATGCTGAATATCATCATCATCAATCACCACCACCGTATTTATACCCATAAGCTTAATTTAAACAAAATTTCATGTGTGGGCGTGTACGCTCTTCAATCATTAATGTTCCCTAAAATGCCTTAAATTTTCAAAATTAAGGCATTTTCAATTCATTGATCACCAACCAAGCCATTAAACCGGAGCCTGTTTCTAAAGCCGATTCATCGATGTCAAAGGTGGGCGTATGCACAGAGGAGGTAATGCCTTTGGCTTCGTTGCGAATACCAAGTCTATAAAAACAAGCATCAGTATGTTGGGTATAAAACGCAAAATCTTCTGCTGCCATCCAAATATCGAGGTTTACGACTTTTTCTTCGCCTACATAAGCGATGGCTGCATTTTTCATTCTATTGGTCAAGGCCGGATTATTCTCTAGGTAAGGATAACCTTTGTGGATATCAAAATGACATGAGCCTCCCATGCCTTCCGCGATAGATTCGGCCAATTTAACCATTTTTTTATGGGCATCTGCTCGCCACACTTCATCCATGGTTCTAAAAGTGCCTTCTATTTTAACTTCATTAGGAATAATATTGGTCGCACCTGCAGCGGTCACTTTACCAAATGACAACACAGAAGGGGTTTTAGGGCTGCAATTTCTACTTACAATTTGTTGCATGGCCACAATAATATGGGCGGCAATTAGCACAGGGTCAACATTAATTTCAGGCATGGCCGCATGACCACCTTTGCCTGTAACGGTTACATATATTTCATCCGCACTGGCCATGTACATCCCTTCCCTGAAACCTACTGTACCCGCAGGTAAAAGCGGCATCACATGTTGGCCAAGAATGCCAGTTGGTTTTGGATTTTCGAGCACCCCTTCTTTAATCATCAAAGAAGCACCACCAGGCAAAAGCTCTTCTCCCGGTTGAAAAATCAATTTAATACTGCCCTCAAATTCATCCTTTAAAGCCTGTAAAATTCTTGCCGTGCCCAACAATGAAGAAGTATGCACATCGTGCCCACAAGCATGCATCACCCCAATATTCGTAGATTTATAAGGCACCTCGTTGGCTTCGGTAATCGGCAAAGCGTCCATATCGGCACGAAGGGCAATCATTTTTGATTCAGGATTTTTACCTTTGATAATGGCAACTACGCCAGTACCGGCAACTCCTTCTTGGGGCTCAATGCCAAAACTACGCAATATGGCCGCTACAAATTTGGCCGTATTGAACTCTTGGAAAGACAATTCTGGGTGTGCATGTAAATAATGGCGATAATCAATGACATCATTTGAAAAGCTTGCCGCTAAGGCTTTAATTTTATCTATCATCATAAATTTGCTTATTGACCAGCATTGGTGTGGATAATATTGACCTGTTCCATGGTGAGTAATGCCTCCGGAAAAACAGCTTTTAGTTGGTATAAAGCATGATGGGCCTCAAAACGATTGGTATAATCGCCTACTTTAATTTTGTAATCAGGTTGCTTATAGATTTGATAAATATCAATATCGGGATAAATGCTATACACCTTTTCCCTTACCTTTTTCACTTCTTCTTTGTTTGATCCCGAATAAACAATGATGCGAAAGCCTTGTGCAAATTTGATTTTTGTATTTTTCAGGGCAATAGAATCGAGCTTGGCTTGAAGCGCTTGGGTGATGTCGGCACTCGGCTTCGATTGCATTTTGTTGGGGGCAATCGTATTGGTATTCAAAGGTGATTTATACTCAAAAGTAGGCCTAACACTATCCAAGTTTTCAGTCGATTGGGCTGAAACCAACACACAGAGTTGACATAAAAAAGCCGATACAAGTACAAATTTAGACATAAAGATATTTAAATTAAAAAAGGAACAACCCTTCGGTTATTCCTTTTTATTCAATTATTCAGATTTTACGGTAATAATTTCTTTGATATCGGTAATGATTTTGTTGGCTAAATAATCGGCCGTGGCTTTGGATTCTGATTCGGCATATATTCGAATGATAGGTTCTGTATTAGATTTCCTAAGATGAACCCATTGGTTGTCAAATTCAATTTTCAGGCCATCAATTTCATTGACAGGCTGTTTTTTATATTTGCTTTTCACCTCTTCAAAAATTTTATCCATGTCGGTATCAGGTGTAAGCTCGATTTTATTTTTCGACATGTGGTAAATGGGATATTTTAATTTCAGCATGGAAATGGTTTTGCCATATTTAGCCAAATGGCTTAAAAACAGCGCAATGCCTACCAAAGCATCTCTTCCATAATGACTGTCGGGATAAATAATGCCGCCATTTCCTTCTCCACCAATCACCGCATTGTTGGCTTTCATGGCCGTCACCACATTCACTTCGCCTACAGCAGAAGCATGGTACACGCCTCCGGCTTTTTCAGTGACATCACGCAAAGCCCTGGTCGAAGATAAGTTGGAAACCGTGTTGCCTACTTTATTTTTCAATACATAGTCTGCCACCGCAACCAAGGTATATTCTTCACCAAACATACTTCCTTCTTCACAAACGAAGGCCAAACGATCTACATCTGGGTCTACCACTATGCCTAAATCGTATTTGCCATTTTTAATTTCAGTAGAAATTTGGGTCAGGTGCTCGGCCAAAGGTTCAGGATTGTGGGCAAAAATACCTGTTGGCTCACAATTGATTTTGGTTACCGTTTTCACCCCTAATGCGTCTAATAACATGGGAACGGCAATACCTCCTGTGGAATTTACGGCATCCACACAAATCCTAAATTTACGATTGGTAATGGCCTCCACATCTACCAGTGGCAATGCCAATATCATATTGATATGTTTTTGAATGTATTGGTCATCGGTTTGATAAGCACCGATATGCTTTACATCCACAAAGTCAAAATCTTCATTTTCAGCAATATTAAGCACTTCTTGTCCATCAAGGTCAGAGATAAATTCTCCTTTTTCATTCAACAATTTAAGTGCATTCCATTGCCCTGGGTTATGGCTAGCGGTAATGACGATACCACCACCTGCATGTTCTGCTGTCACCGCAATTTCTACCGTGGGTGTAGTCGATAATCCTAAATCAATCACCGTAATACCAAGAGACTGCAAAGTAGCCGTGACAATGCTACTCACCATAGGACCAGAAATACGGGCATCACGACCAATTACAATCGTATTAGATTTACTTCTTTGTTTGATCCATGTTCCAAAGGCAGCAGTAAACTTAACCACATCTACAGGAGAAAGCGATTCTCCAACTTTACCTCCTATGGTTCCTCTTATCCCTGATATTGATTTTATTAACGACACGTGTGTTCTATCTAAATGTATATTGTGACTAAAAGACAAAATTAATAGATTTTACCATAAATAAATCTTTTTAGCTAAAATATACACGTAAAGTTCTCCCATATTGATACTCAATAAAAGAAAACTGAAATTAAAGCATTATAAATAAAGCCATTAAATAAAATCAATTGCTTGCTATGGGCAAATAGCGATCTTTGCTATAAATGGTATTTTTACCTAAAAATCTAGGTATAATGCAAAAAAATATGAACATGCTGCTTATAATCGCTTGCTATTGATTTCATCTGATTCTTAAAAATGATGGTTTGAGAGGCATGGAAATACGTTTGAAAAAATGCTGAAACGATACGAAATCGTAAACACTCCTTTACAGCATCATCACACGCCATAAAACAAAGCCATACATTTTGCCTGCGCTATTTATGGAAACTTCTTTTCTAAACTGACATAAAAGTGTTAGCATTGTAGAATTAAAAATGCCCCAATGAAAATACTAGTCATTCGATTTTCTTCTATTGGCGATATTGTGCTTACCACCCCTGTTGTAAGGTGCTTAAAAACCCAATTGCCTAATGCAGAAATACACTTTTGCACCAAGCTTCCTTTTAAAGCTATTGTTGAAAATAATCCCTATATCAGCAAAACCATTTATTATCAAAATAACCTTTCAGCAACCATTGAGGCGCTCAAAGACGAAAAATATGATTTAATCATCGACCTGCACCATAACCTTCGCAGTCTCATCATCAAGCTTCGTTTGGGAATTGAAAGTCGTAGTTTTAACAAATTAAATTTTAAAAAATGGTTGTTGGTAAAATTCAACATTAACCTGCTCCAGCATAGCCATGTGGTTGATCGTTACCTCGACACAGTCGCCCATTTAGGGGTTGTGAATGACCAGCAAGGGTTGGATTATTTTATTGCCCCACAAGATGAAATAAATACCGCCGACTTTGGCCCTGACTACAGCAGAGGCTATGATGTGTATGCTATTGGTGGCCAACACTATACTAAAAAATTACCCCTTTTTAAAATGATTGAACTTTGCCAACGCATCACTGCACCACTGGTATTGTTGGGAGGCAAAGAAGACATTGACAATGCCAATGCCATTATTGCTGCTTGTAAAGGGAAAAACATTATCCATGCCTGTGGGCAATATAACCTTAACCAATCGGCGTCGGTGGTGCGCCAAGCCCAAAAAGTAATCAGCCACGATACCGGCTTGATGCATATTGCTTCCGCTTTTAAAAAAGAGATTATAGCAATCTGGGGAAATACGGTTCCGGCTTTGGGTTTTGCGCCTTACCAAACCCCCTTTATCAGCATCGAAAACAAGACACTTTCTTGCAGGCCATGTTCAAAAATAGGTTTTAATGCTTGCCCCAAAGGCCATTTCCAATGCATGACCACACTCGATTTTACGACAATTCAATAAGCAGTCAAATGCCTATGCTTAGGGTGTGATACTTTCCGGCTCTTCCGAACCGGCTCTTCCGAATTTGCAATTCGGAATCCTTATCGTAGGATTTGCAAATCCTACGATAAGGATTCGACAATGCAATTGTCGAATAGCGGAAAATCCGCTTAATCTGCCAAATCTGTGTTCAATTTTTGTTTTTATTCTTTTCTACAAACCAAGCTATGTAAATATATTTTACATTTAATGGTAAATATATTTACATATTATTTATCTTTGTAAAAAATCATCACTAATTGTTTTCAATTATGCCTGGCCTCTTACTAAAATCTGGTGCTGCTTTAGATCTATTTTCTATGCTTTCAAGTTCCACACTGGAGCGGCCTTTGGTTTCATTAGGCATAAGCGCCGGCTTTCCTTCGCCGGCCAATGACTTTATCGATATTTCCATTGACCTAAACAGGGATTTGATCAAACACCCCTCTGCCACATTTTTTGGCAGGGTAAAAGGGGAATCCATGAAAGATGTGGGTATTGGCAATGGCGACTTATTGATCATCGACAAAAGTATTCAGGCAAGCAATGGGAAGATTGCGGTTTGTTTTATTGATGGAGATTTTACGGTAAAAAAAATCAAACTCGAAAATAAAAAATGTTGGTTGATGCCTG
>JBEAZU010000319.1:0-9617 GCA_041169945.1 Bacteroidota bacterium | reverse complement strand
GCCCCTATTTAAAAATAACCGTTTTGTGGTCGCTCACAAACACCCTGTCATCAAACACCAATTTCAAGGCATCTGCCAACACAATCCTTTCCACTTCGTGCCCCGCTTCTACCAAGGCATCAACGGTATACGTATGGTCAATGGGTACAATTTTTTGGGTTAATATTGGGCCTTCATCTAAATGATTATTTACAAAATGTGCTGTTGCCCCAATCATTTTAACCCCACGCTCAAACGCTTGTCGATATGGATTAGCCCCAATAAAAGCAGGCAAAAAAGAATGGTGTATATTAATAATTCGTTCAGGATAGTGATTGACAAAATCAGCAGAAAGGATGCGCATAAACTTTGCTAATACTAAATAATCAGGATTCAATGTACCGCACAATGTCAACACTTCTGATTCAAATGCTTCTTTGGTTTTATGTTGGTGGCTCACATGAAAGAAAGGCACCTTAAATTTTTCAGTCAATTCCCCTAAAACCTCATGATTACCTATTACTGCCGAAATCGTTGCATTTAATTCTCCAAAATGATGTTTCAATAACAAGTCACTTAAGCAATGGTATTCTTTAGTCGCCAAAACGACTATGTTTTTTTTTGCTTTAATGCTGATTTGAATTTGTGCATCATTGGGCAACTCTTCTTTTAATTTATTAAAAACAAGCGTCTTATTGATTTCACCAGACAATTCTATTCGTGCAAAAAATTTGCAAGTTTGCGCTTCCACGAATTCCCTCATTTCTATAATATTCACATCATTATAAAACAAGGTAGTGGTAATTTTTGAAATTAATCCCTTGGCATCAGCACAAGTAATTAATATAATATGATTTTGCATAGGTACTAAAGTATAAAAAAAAATGATTACTACATATTTATGACAGAACAAATGAATGTCAGCACCACATGCTTAAACTACCAAGTAACAAACAATTGAAGATACTTCATTGTAAATTTATATCCAACATGACTAATAATTGGCATTTTGTTTCCATAAATCTCTAGATGAAATTTCCCATTATTTTTAACAATAAAATTAATGTAACAATAGGCGTATCAAAACCTTCTGATATTATATGTAAAACATAGCTTATTTTTGAATCCTTCTAGTTTAAGTATGTCATCAGTTACAAAATGCAAAAACTGGTGAAGATAACGTTTTAGCAGACTTGTGCCTGAAAGTATAATTTAAATTTACTATAAGACACTAGTAGAGGTTACTTTCTACAAATTGTTGCATGAATTTTTGCACTATAGATTTACCACAATTTTCTCTATTTAAAAAAGATTGAAAAGCCAATTGATTTTCTTGACTCATTTCAGAAATCATAGTCAACTTGTTTTCATCAAAAGATTTTGATGCCATTTGCCAACTTGGAAATATCCTTTCATCTAAAAATTGAGTTGAAATAATTAAACAATTTCTGTGTCTATAGTCTAGTTTAATTTTCGCAAAAAGACGATTAACATTTAAAATTGGACCTTCTATATATTGGATAAAGTGAGTCTTTGAATACATTAATAAACCTGTTACTGTATCTTGAGAATTAGTAAATTGAGCGGTATCAAGAATCTCATTTATATGATCATTAGTGCATATTTTTTCCCTGTTGCTAATATAAAAGATGTATAAGAATTGATTTTTCATTTTTGCTACTTTTGTAAGAGTTGAAGAATTAAATCGAAGTCAGATTTAAAACAATTATCATCGTATACAGAATACATACTTAAAAAGTTACATAGACTAAAGCTGGAAAAGACAAATACATAGTTTTATGGCTCAACAAAACCGAATCGGCAGGTACATAAGCGTACAATTATAGTCCAACACGTTTAAAAAGTTGTTCCTGGTTTTCAGCCCTAGTGATTCTATAAAACCTGGCAACAAGCAATATTGCAGAAGTAGACAAGCCAATCAATAAACCAATCCAAATGCCCTTCACACCCATGTTATAATAAAATCCAAGCCAATAGCCAACAGGCAAACCAATACCCCAATAAGCAACAAGTGTAAATATGGTAGGAATATTCACATCCGAAACACCACGAAGAATTCCCAAACTCACTACTTGTAAGCCATCTGAAATCTGAAAGAAGCCCGCAATCATAAGTACCGATACCGCTACTGTAATTAAATTTTTATCGGTTTTATTGAACAAGTAAACCAATTGTTCGGTAAATCCTAAAAAAATGGTAGCAGTAACCAACATACAGCATGCGGCTAATATAAGTGCCGTATTCCCTGCTTGTTTTACTTTTACAATATTTTTTTCACCGACGGCATTTCCAACCCTAATAGAACCTGCCACAGATATCCCGGTGGCTAACATGGTGGCAATGGCTGCCAATGAAATCCCTATTTGATGTGCCGCAGATTCTGCCACACCTATTCTCCCAACAATAATGGCGGCGGCAGTAAAAGCCCCTATTTCAAAGAACAATTGCATGCCAGAAGGAATACCAATTTTAAATACCCGAATAGTAGATTTTAATGTGCTAATGTTTTCACTTAAACTAGGTACATATTTTCTTAAATTATTGTTTGTTAAAATATAACCAAACATTAAAATGGCCATAATTGAACGTGCAGACATGGTGGCTATACCCGAACCTACAATACCAAGACTAGGACAATGTAAATGCCCATAAATCAATAACCAATTCAAGAAAACATTTACGGTAACCCCAATAATGGTGATGTAAACAGCCGCTTTGGTATAAGACAAACCATCACTAAATTGTTTAGCGGCCATAAATAACATAAAAGGCAAGGTAGAAAAAGACAAAAGGCGCAAGTATTCTTTGGCAATAATCGTCACTTCTTGAGGATGCCCAAATATTTCAAAATTTTCAGCAATGATAAAAAGTGCGGCAGTGAGTACCAATGTTAACAAGAAGGCTACCTCTACTGAAGTTCTAAATAAAATACCACACTGTTCTTTGTCTTTGGCACCAGAAGCAGTAGCGACCATAGGAGCTACGGCAGAAAGGGTACCCATCCCTAACACTATAAATAAAACATAAATGGCATTGGTCACGCCTGCTGCAGCCAAAGAAGTGGCCCCCAGTTTCCCAATCATAACACTATTTGAAACCCCCATCAATACCGACCCCACTTGAGCCACAATGATAGGCAGACATAATTGAGAGGTAGCCTTAAATTCTAGTTTGTATGTATCAATAAATTTTCTCAAAATCTTTATATCTTTTTAATGATGCCTATCAACAAACTAACCCAACCAAGAATTAATAAAAGCCCGCCTATTGGTGTAATTGCCCCTAATTTGGTAACACCGGTTAAACACAAGGCATATAACGAAAATGAAAAGATGATGGTACCCCACAGCATCGCATAGCCTGCATACTGTACGGATGGATGATCAATTTTTTCTGCCAGTATGCCTACAAGTATCAAGGCTAGCGCATGATAAAACTGGTATTGTACGCCAGTTTCAAAGACGCTTAATTTATTATTCTCCAAAAGAAATGGTTTAAGCTTATGTGCACCGAAGGCGCCAATGGCTACACTTAAACCTCCCAATACGGTCCCCGAAAGTAAGAATATTTTATGCATGAGTGGGTTTACGTTATTTTTTTTATCTTTGTTTTTAAAATTAACATCATTTTTTGAAACTTCAATTTAATTTTTCGTATAATGCATCATTGTAAACAATTCTTAATTATGAAAAGCAAATTTTATTTAAAATATCCAAGTACAATTATTACATTAATTATACTATTAATCGTAAAAATTTCGGCATTCGCTCAAGAACCAAGCAACACAGATGCGAAAGAAAAACAAGACGAATTTGAAGTCTTGATCACTTATACAGATAAAACAACGGAAACTTTGCGTTCAGAATTTTATAGTGATGAAGTAACTGGCAAGCCTTTTATATTCAAAAATAATTGTGAGCGTATTTATGCCGACCAAACCGAAACCATTATTATTAAAAACTATAAAAATGAAGTACAGAAAGGTATTTCATTTGAAAACACTTGGTATTTTGAAGTAGAAGGTTTAACTGGCCCCAAATTAAATGTATATAACGACAGGCCTTACAAACAAACAACAAGTAATTATTTTTTCAAAAAAGGAGATGGTCCTTTTGTAAAATATGCCAATAGCGTAGTAAAAACCCTTTTTACTGACAATCCGGAAGCCAATAAATTTGCAAAAAAACATTTACACACCAAAACCTTGCAAAAATCAATCATGTATGTTGGGATAGTGGCGGCCATTGGCGGTGCCTTTGTTGTTAATCCTATGCTTTCAATACCCGTTGGGATTGTCATCTCTTCATCGAGTGTTGCTTTTAATAATAAAATTTCTCGCAATCTCTATAAGGCGGTGATGGTGTACAACCAACAATGGTAACATTGTAATGCCAAAAAAAAGAGCCGATAGAATTTCTATCGGCTCTTTTTTTTGGGCTATTATGATTAGGCTTTGTTTCTTCTATTTAAAAATGAAATAAAAACACCAGCGGTAATAAACATAATAATACTATAAACCGCCGCAGGTATCGCCATCGTAGAATTATTTAACATCAATGGGCTGCTTGCAATACCAATAGCCAAAGTACCATTTTGAATACTGGTTTCAATACTGATGGTCAATTGTTGTCCGGCATTAAGGTTAACTATTTTTGGTAAGAAATAACCAATCGTCATCCCTAAAACATTTAACAACAAAGCGGCAGGACCAGCTTGCATAAAAAATTCAGCGATATGTGCCTTTTCTTTTAAAACAGCTGCCACAATAATCAATACTAAAAAAATGGCAGACATTATTTTCACCGGTTTTTGAGCCGCATTGGCAAAATTACTAAACTGAGATTTTATCAGCATGCCTAAACCTGCAGGCACAATGGTAATGGCTACAATTTTAACAATGGTACTCGACACCTCTAGGTGCACATCTACCGCTTGTTTCATGAAAATTCCAATGGCAAGATTAACCATAATAGGAATAGTAAAGATTTTAACAATACTAGAAATAGCCGTTAAGGTAATGCACAATGCGGTATCACCATTTCCTAAATGAGTCAATAAATTTGACGTTGGTCCGCCGGGACACATGGCCAAAATAATTAAACCAACCGCTAATTCAGGCGAAGAAGACAACATCAAATAAGCGATACCAAAACCAAGTAGGGGCAACAAAACCAATTGTGTTACAGCACCAACAAATACTGCTTTAGGAAATATTACAATTCTTTTAAAGTCAGCTATAGACAAGGCTAAACCTAAGCCAAACATAATAATAGCCAATGCCAAGGGCAAAAACACGGTTGAAATTAGTGAGGTATTCATAATTCAAGTAATAATTTTTAAATTAATAATTATTCATCTTGGAAAACTAACAAAACTAAACAAATAATCCCATCAAAATACGCCTTATTTAAAGTCAAAGTGAAATATTGAAATCGGTGACCCATAATTCCCGCTTTCTCTATCAAAATTTAACACAAACGACAACAACCTTTCTAACAATCTACCGTTGTAAGCTTTAACTTTATATTTAACCATAATTTTCATACCATGGCGAAAGCAGTATTTATCATGCTAGTTTGCACAATATTTTGTAGCTGTGTTTCACACACAAAAGCACTAAAGAAAAAAAGTGTTACCCACTGCCCTTCTTTTAGTTTACCTCCAGGTGGTCATATCAAACATATTACTAGGTAGTATTATGCTTTAGCTTAACGATACGCTAGCTTTTCGTATTAAACATTTGACCTAAACTTTAATATGCCTACCTTGGTAGTTGCTTATTAGACCAATAGACCAAGCATGAAATTCGAAGCATACAACATCCATCCTGCCATTAAAAGAAGTTTAGTAGAACAAGGCTTCAAACGCCCGACAGACATTCAACACAGGGCCATTACCCCTATTTTAGCAGGAGAAGATGTATTGGCCATTGCACAAACGGGTACAGGTAAAACTGCCGCTTTTGCCATTCCGGTATTGCATATCATTACAGAAATCAAAAGAAATTCACGCAACAAAGGGGTAAAATGCCTAGTTATGGTCCCAACGCGTGAACTTTCTATTCAAATTTCAGAAGTTTTTGAAAAACTAGCAAGATTCACAGACATCACAGTGATGTCTTTGGTTGGAGGCGTAGACCAAGCGCCACAAATTGCCAAACTTCAAAGTGGCATAGACGTATTGGTTTCGACACCTGGCCGTATGTTTGACCTCATTTACCAAGGTCATCTTAAAATTACCAAAACAGAGATATTGGTTTTGGACGAAGCTGATCACATGCTTGATTTAGGATTCAATAAAGACATTCATGATGTAATTAAATTTTTACCCAAAAGACATCAAACCCTATTTTTCTCCGCTACCATCACCCCTGTCATCAAAGACTTGGCTTATGAATTAGTCAATAAACCCATTAGAATACAAATTTCTCCTAAAGACCCTATTTCAAAAAATGTTGATCACTCTGTGGCCTTCATTGAAATGGATGACAAAAGGTTTTTCTTAGAAAGAATGATCAAAGAAAATCCTGAAAGCAGGATACTCGTTTTTGTGCGGACCAAAGTACGTTGTGAAAGGGTACATTTAGCCATGGAACGTGTGGGTATCAAAACCGTAACCATGCATGGAGGAAAAGAACAAGAAGACCGCTTAACGGTAATGTCGGCTTTCAAAGACGGCTTGGTGAATATTTTGATTGCCACGGACATCAGTGCCAGGGGAATTGACATCGCCAATGTAGAATATGTAGTGAATTATGATTTGCCTGACGTATCCGAAAACTATGTGCACCGCGTTGGTAGAACAGGCCGTGGTGTTGCAAGGGGATTTGCCGTTTCATTTTGTAGTAAAGAAGAAGAACCTATTCTAAGAGAAATAGAAGAATTTGTAGGAAAGCCTATAAAGGTGATTGAAATGGACAAAGGGGAATACAAAGACACGTTGATATTTACCGAAGAAGTAAAAGAAAACTGGCGCGCTTTGCTCAAAGATGCTGAAAAAGAACAAGAAGCCATAAAAAACAAAAAACTAAAGTGGAAAAAAAAGTAAGCTGATTTACAATTTAAATGCTTCGAAAACATATATGCAGCATGGGCAGCATTAAACATTAACTGTTTGATACTGCCCATTTTCATTTAAATACACAAGACAAACACCTCATTTACGGCGCTACTATTCCACCTGTAAGTCTTAACAATTCCGTTTCGGCTTCTATGACATCCAAAACAGCATCCAATTTATTCAAAGCTATAGACAAATAATTGAGTTGAACAGTTCTAATTTCTACCGAATTGAGCAAGCCACTTTTGTAACGTTCTTCGGCCATTTGAATATTAAGATTGGCTGTGGCTAAATTTTCTTGAGCGATATCCACCAAAAGCTTTCTAAAATTGTACTGGTCTAAGGTTTTGTTCAAATTGTTTTTTGCACTGATTTGCAATTCTTGTAAAGTCAAAGAAGCAATCTTTTCCTGTACCAAGGCATTTTGAATATTTCGTTTTACCTGTCCACCATTAAAAATAGTGTATCTCAAATTTAAATTAACATAAGCCCCATAACTATACCCTACAGCAGTTCGCCCTTCATAAGAGCTGTATTTAGGGTCGGTTAAAGCAATACCCGTCAAGCTATTGACATTGCTATTCAACCCCGAATTTAAAGTCACACTAGGGTACAACTGCGTTTTGGCCAAACTGGTATTGGTTTTCATCACCGCCTCGTTCAACAGTTGATTTTTGAGGTGTTGGTTATTTTCCAAGAGTTTCGCTTCCAAGTCTGCATATTGAAAACTTTTATTGGAATAACTTAAGGTATCGGTCAGTAAAAATTGGGTATTTACCTCTTCACCCATAAACAAGTTAATGTTCTTAAGGGCATTGGTATAGTTCAATTCCTGCAATAACAACTGAGAAGAATCACTTAAAAGCCCATTTTTTTCTTGTAAATAATCGAAGCTATTGGCTTGTCCGTAAGCTCTTTTGGCTTCTACATACAACAAGCGGTGTTTAGAAAGTTGCAATACTTTTTGACGAACGTTTAATTTTTCTTTTTCAAATACTGCCAAATAATACGCCATCATCAACGATTGAATTTGCGCCTGAATAACCAATTGCACGTTTCCTTCACTGAGATTAGTCAGTTGAGCTAAATTGTTTTTTTGAATAGAAACCCTGTAACCGTTAAAAATGGTCAAGCCCAAATCAATTTGAGCGTTCAAATTGCCGGTCATCAAAACACCACCCAATGAGAAAGGATTTGCAGGAACCTGGTTTATCAAATTATTAGCCTCTGAAGCAACAAAAGTAATCGCAGGATATTTCCCTGTATTTCCCCAAGTATTGTTATTAGACGCAACTTCTTTGTTGGCAAGCGCTATTTTAATTTGGTAATTATTTTGCAAACACCTCGCAATGGCCTGCGCTAGACTCAATTTTTCTTGCGCAAAAACAGGCACACCAAAGAGCAGAAGCAGCAATACAATTTTAGATGTTTTTATGGTCATTTGATACATTGCTCCATTTAAATAGCTTAGTAATTAATACATTTTTAAAAAAGGGTGTTGGTTTTGAATGTTGGTTTTGATTTAATTAAGTATCAATCAACTAAAAATGTCTTTTACTAAACATTCAACACTAAACATTCAACACTAAATATTCAACACTAAACATTATTTAATCCTTCAGATTTACACATAAATCCAGGATTCAGCAGATTTTCTTTGTTGTATTTAAATTCTTCTCCCGACAAATGGGTTACGGAACCACCCGCCGCTTTTAAGATGGCTTGCCCTGCGGCGGTATCCCATTCCATGGTGGGTCCACTTCGGTAATAAATGTCGGCTTGGCCGGTGGCGACCAAACAAAATTTCAACGAACTGCCCATACTCACAAAACTTTCAATGTCATATTTTGCCAACACCTGTGCATCTTCTTCACTGCCATGCGAACGACTTCCTGCGGAAATAAGCTTGCTTGTTTTGAGATTAGATTGAATTTTTTGAACCGCATCTCCAGCCATTTGCATAAAAGCGCCATGCGCATCACCCCAATACATGATGTCCAAAACTGGTGCATAAATCACTCCAACAGTAGTAATGTTGTTTTCCACCAAAGCGATATTTACTGTAAATTCACCATTTCTTTTGATGAATTCTTTGGTACCATCGAGTGGATCAATGAGCCAAAAAGTTGTCCAGTTTTTGCGCACCTCATAAGGAATTTCTTTTTCTTCTTCAGAAATAATTGGAATGTTGGGATACAAAGATTTTAAAGCCTCCATAATGACCTGGTTGGAAGCTTTATCGGCAAGGGTTAAGGGAGAATCGTCTTTTTTTTGCTCCACATTTGCTGATAAAGCAGGATTGTGGTAAATATTTAAAATTTCATTTCCTGCTTTTTTAGCAATATCACAAATTTTTATAAGGTCAATCTTTGTCATTCAGAATATTATTTTAATATTTGTCCATATTTCGAAAAAATCAATATAAAATTCTGCAAAAGCAGTGGCGATATATTTATTTTATTCCGCAAATTATTCTAAATTTGTGGTTCTTTCAAGTAAATCAAAGTGTTTATCCAATAGATTACCATATATGCAAAACATTCACCCCATATTTGACA
>JBEAZU010000318.1:0-7759 GCA_041169945.1 Bacteroidota bacterium | reverse complement strand
AATATTTATTTGATTGAAAAACCTGTTTTTAGCAGTACGTTTTTCAACATAAGTAGTACTAAAGCTCATCTGTATTGTATTTCGTTTCACTCTTCAATATACAAATAATCAATATGTTATGAAAATATTTATGCAAATTTTACCGTGCAACAATCTCAAGCAACAAATTTTAAATTTTAAATTAAATCAGGTTTTCTGAAAAACGCCAATAAATTTTAATCTAGTATATAGCGCAGCGTTAGTCGGTACTTGGTGTGAAGGACGGAAATGAAAAGCCCGCAGCGCAGCAAGGTATGCAATGGATAACCTAGTTCGCCACGGCGGACATTTGTATAAAAAATGCTGCGAATGTGCGCCATTACGCTGAAACAAAACAAACTCACCCCGCCCCAAATTTGTTGGAAATACAAAATAATCGTGTAATTCAAACAGTGTTTTGTTTTTTAACCGCTTTCCAGAGAAAATCTGGATTGCGCATTTTTTATATGGTCGAATGCAAGACAATTCAAAGATTGTACATGATATGCTTGCATTTTATACTTTATGTTTAATTGTAAGTTGCTGATATTTAAAATGTTAATATTTTTTAGCAGACCTTAATTACCTATCATACAAATTAAATTATAGGTATGGTGTAATTCGTATTGCGTTAGCGGGAGTCCTGATGCTTCGGGATTGTTTGAGCTTCCCGAAAAAATCGGGACGAGTACCAATCACGCGACCCGAAGGGGAACGTCCTAATTCATTCATTTAATATCAATCAAACCTAGCCATAACAAATCATTTAGCACCGATTTTATAATGTAATCCTCGGGGAATATTTTTTATTCAGCATAAAACTGTTTCCCTGTGGTTTGCATTAAAATACAAAGGTAAAGGTATTCAAAGGCTTGCCCATCAATAGCTTGTTTTGGTATTGCAATTGGTCTGTTTTGTCGAAAAATTGGGGGACGTTCGTCATCCGTACTGCTTTTTTGTGTCCTGCATCAAAATAGGGGGTGAAAAAATCTTCCCAATGTGCGCCCATGATATAGTGTGGGGTATGGGCCGAAATAATACGGGCGGGGTATTGTCTTACCTTTTCATGAGAGGCGACACACAATACCATCAGGTCAATTTTTTTGGTTTGCAAAGCAGGGATATCATTGATGAAACCTATGGGGGCGTTGGAAGCGCCTCCTGACAGTACATATATTCTTTTCAAAATGCTGTCTTTTTGCATAAAATCAATCAAATACGCCATCGTTTGCCCTTCTTTCCAGTGCTGCACTTTGTTGAGTTTACGGGGCTGTTGGTGGTAATTTCCTTTGAAAAATGTCATGTTGATAAAGCCCAATTTAACATGTGGGGCATGACTATACGTTATGGGCATAAAGCGACAGGTACTGTCTTTGGAGGTGTAGGTCCAGGTGCCTAAGGTGTTGTCATTACTTGCCAATGAATCGGTGGCATGGAGGTATTGCGGTTGTAGGTTTTTGCTTTTTAGGATATTGATGACGGTTTCGCTGCCATAAATTGACCATTGATGGTTGAAATAATGCTTTGAAATATAAGGCACATCCAGCAAGTGATCGTAGTGGGCATGAGAAATTAAACAGGTTTGCGTGTTTTGATAAGCCAAGGTTTTAAATACTTGATCAATGGTATTGGTGTCGGCCTTGATATTGCCCAGTCGTATTACTTTTCCAAAAGAGGGATTGCTGAAAAAGGGATCGACCATTATTTTATCTTTGCCTTTTTGAATCAATAAGCCACCGCAGCCGAGGTATTGTACCCTAAAACTGTCTGTTGCTGTATTGGTTGTCGTAAAGATGGTAGTGTCCTTTTTGGAGACACGCTTTTCATATTGCCTAGGCAAATACTTGCCTCCACAGGCCATCATTACTCCCAATAAAAATACAATACAAAAATGAAGGGTTTTCAAGGTTAAGATACGTTGGGTTTGCTTTAGCTACTGTTGAATAATTGCTTGTTTTATTTGCCCAAAAATGGATAACCATAATGGCTTGGAGATACAAATGTTTCTTTTATGGTTCTTGGACTTACCCATCTTAATAAATTCAACATCGATCCTGACTTGTCATTGGTGCCCGACATTCTGCCTCCTCCAAAAGGTTGTTGGCCTACCACGGCGCCAGTAGGTTTGTCGTTGATATAAAAATTGCCGGCAGCATTTGACAATACTTGTTTGGCTTTTTCAAGGGCAATCCTGTCTTTGCTAAATACGGCGCCAGTTAAGGCGTAGGCGGTGGAGGTATCGACCAAGGTTAATACTTCCTCAAAGGAATTGTCGGGAAATACATATACGGTCAACACTGGCCCAAAAATTTCTTCAGTCATCAATGGACTCAAAGGGTCGATGGCTTGTAAAATGGTAGGCGCAATAAAATAGCCTTTTGATTTATCGTAAGTGCCTCCGGCGATAAGGGTAATGAGCGGATCATTTTTAGCCGATTCAATGGCCGAAACAATCTTGTCAAAGGCTTTTTCATCAATCACTGCGTTGATAAAATTGCTGAAATCTTCTACGGTTCCCATTTGGATGGATTTTAAATCCTCCAGCACAAAAGCTTTTACCTGTTCCCATAATGAACTAGGGATATAGGCACGAGAAGCTGCCGAACATTTTTGACCTTGGTATTCAAAAGCACCACGTACCAAAGCCGTCGCCACTTCTTTGGGAGAGGCCGACGGGTGGGCAAGCACAAAATCTTTTCCCCCAGTTTCACCCACGATGCGTGGAAAGTTTTTATACCCATCTATATTGTGGGCAATGGTTTGCCATAATGATTTAAATACTTTGGTGCTTCCCGTAAAATGTAAGCCTGCAAAATCGGGATGTTTAAAAATTACTTCTCCCGCCACAGGACCTTCGGTATAAATTAAATTGATAACGCCGGCAGGTAAGCCTGCTTCAATCAATAATTCCATGATTACTTGGGCGGCATAAATCTGCGATTCTGCTGGCTTCCATACCACAACATTGCCTAACATGGCTGGTGCCGTTGGTAAATTTGCGGCAATGGCGGTAAAGTTGAAGGGCGTTAAGGCAAAGATAAATCCTTCTAAAGGTCTGTATTCTAATTGGTTGTTTACGCCTGGCGAAGATGCTGGTTGAATTTGCGCTATTTGAGCCATGTAATGCACATTGAACCTAAAAAAGTCTATCAATTCGCAAGCGGCATCAATTTCTGCTTGATAGGCATTTTTAGATTGGCCAAGCATGGTGGCAGCATTCAACTTCATGCGATAGGGGCCTGCTGCTAAATCTGCTGCCTTTAAAAATATTCGTCCTCTTTGTTCGCTTGAAAAATTAGCCCACACATCTTTGGCATTGAGTGCCGCCTGAATGGCTTGGCTCACATGGTATTCGTCCCCAAAATGGTAATGCGCCAAGGTATGGGCATGTTCGTGTGGCATAGCCAAGCGACGTTTGTCATCCGTACGAATTTCTGCATTGCCAATATACATGGGAATATCTTTTACTGTTGCTTTGGCTTCTTGTATTGCTTTTTGAAGTAATGTTTTTTCTGCACTATTGGGCGCATACTGTAATACGACTTCATTTATTGGCGTTTTCATAAGCATAAGTTTTGGTAAAGATGAATGGCTCAAATTTGGTGTATTTTTTTGTATTTGTGCTATGTTTTTTAACAAAAAATGGCTGTTCTCATTGAATGAAAACAGCCATTTTTGAAATACACCCTTTGGTTTAATTTCTTAAAGGTTTTCCAGTATTCAGCATGTGCTGTATACGTTCTAGGGTTTTCTTTTGTCCGGTTAAGGAAAGAAAGGCTTCTCTTTCGAGGTCTAATAAATATTGTTCTGATACCAAGGTTGGTGCGCTTAAATCGCCCCCACACATAATATAGCCTAGTTTTTCAGAGATAAACTTATCGTATTCGCTGATGTATCCACCGGAGTACATGGTATGCGCACCGGCATACACCATGCCCAGTCCCGATTTGCCAAGCACCCGAATGTCTTTGCGTTGTATTGGTTGGGTATATCCAGCCAAGGCCAATTCAAGCACCATTTGTTTGGCATCGGAGATTTGGTGTTGTTTGTTGATGCTTACTTTGTCTCCTCTTCTTAAGTAGCCAATGTCAAAGGCTTCGTGTCCAGAGGTAGAAACTTTTGCAGTACCTATTGTTAAGAAGGCATTTTTTAAGGCATTTAATTGAATGTCGCCTTCTGCAAATCCGTCTGAAACCCTTAAGGTAAATTCTTTGGTACCACCGCCAGCAGGAATTAAGCCTACGCCAAATTCTACCAATCCCATATAGGTTTCCGCTGCAATTTGAACCCTGTCGGCATGTAAACTTAGTTCGCAACCACCACCCAAAGTAAGGCCATGTGGCGCCACCACTACCGGAATAGAGGAATAACGGGCACGCATCATCGTGTTTTGGAAGGTACGAATCATCATGTCGATTTCATCATATTCTTGTTCAATGGCATACATCAACAGCATGGCCAAATTTGCCCCTGCTGAAAAGTTTGGTCCTTCGTTGCCTATCACTAAACCTGCATGGCCTTTTTCGGCAATGGCAATTGATTTGTTGATGGCTTCTACTACTTCGCTGCCAAGGGTATTCATTTTAGAATGAAACTCTAGGTTTAATACCCCATCGCCAATGTCGATTAGGCTTGCGCCTGCATTACCCCAAACCAATTGGGTAGCCCTAAGGTTATCGAGAATAATTAAACCCTCCGTGCCTGGAATTACTTGATAGCTTTTAGAGGCAATGTCGTAATATTTGCGTTTGCCATTTTCTACTTTATAGAATTTGTCGGCACCTGTAGCCAACATTTCTTGTACCCATGCCGCGGGTTTGTAACCCAATTGCTCCATGGTTTCTAAGGTGCGTTTTACCCCTAACATATCCCAGGTTTCGTATGGACCAACTTCCCATCCAAAGCCTGCGCACATGGCTGCATCGATACGGTACAATTCGTCTGAGATTTCAGGAATACGGTGCGTTACATAAGCAAACAAGCCAAAGAAGGTGCGGCGATAAAACTCTCCTGCTTTGTCTTGACTTGTCAACAATACTTTAAACCTGTCTTTGAGGTTGTCAATGGTTTTGGTAAGTTCAAGGCTTGCAAATTTGACTTTGCCTTTGGGTTGGTATGCCATGGTGCTAAGATCCATGGAATGGATTTCTGAACCATTGGCTCCTTTTACTTTTTTATAAAATCCTTGTGCTGTTTTATCGCCATACCATTTGTTTTGGTCCATTTTAACCAAAAGCTCCGGTAGTTTAAATATGGCTACAGCTTCATCGTTGGGCAAACCAGCATGTAGGTTGTTGGCTACTTTTAGTAAAGTATCTAAACCTACCACGTCTATGGTTCTAAATGTGGCAGATTTCGGACGACCAATCACTGGTCCGGTGAGTTTATCTACTTCATCCACCGTTAATCCTAAATCCAATACCGCATGTAAAGTGTTCATGATGGCATAAATACCAACACGATTGGCAATAAAGGCAGGGGTGTCTTTACAAAGCACCGTGGTTTTTCCTAAAAATAAATCACCATAATGCATTAAAAAATCAACGACCTCTGATGTCGTAAAAGGAGACGGAATCACTTCTACCAGTTTTAAATACCTTGGTGGATTAAAGAAGTGGAATCCTGCAAAATTGGCGTTGAAATCTTCGCTTCTACCTTCGGTCATAAGACCAATAGGAATACCAGAAGTATTGGAAGTAACGAGGGTGCCCGCTTTTCTGTGTAGTTCAACTTGTTCGAATACTATTTTTTTAACAGCAATGTTTTCCACTACTACCTCAATAATCCAGTCTACCGCTGAGATTTTCGACATGTCGTCCTCAAAGTTGCCGGTGCTAATGCGATCACGAAATTTTTTATCGTAAATAGGAGAAGGGTTTGAAATGATGGCTGCTTGCAGTGCCTCGTTCACAATGCGATTGCGCACAACTTTGCTCTCTAAACTCAACCCTTTGGCTGATTCTTGGGCATTCAGTTCCTTAGGAACAATGTCAAGTAATAATACCTGCACACCAATGTTGGCAAAGTGACAAGCAATACGCGAACCCATTACTCCTGACCCTAAAACGGCCACTTTTTTGATGACTCTTTTCATTTTATTTTTATCTATAAATGATCAACAAATCTCCGTATGAAATACTATTATTTCACGCTAAAGTATAAAAAATTACTGTTTGTACGTACCTTAAGTACAAAGAGTTTTCAAAAAAAATATTTCATGTTTCGAATCGTGTACGGCATTCCTACTTATTTATTTTTATTAATTTTTATATTTGTAAAAATGCATCTGCTCACTAATTGTTAAAAGGCTATGACTAAGAAAATAATGCTACTCGGAAGTGGCGAATTGGGAAAAGAATTTGTAATTGCCGTGAAACGATTAGGGGCTTATGTGGTTGCCGTTGATTCGTACGACAATGCGCCTGCCCAACAAGTAGCCGACGAACGAGAAGTCATCAATATGCTCGACGGGGAAGCGCTCGACGCCATCGTTGCCAAGCACCATCCCGATATAATTGTACCTGAAATTGAAGCCATACGCACCGAACGATTTTATAGCTACGAACAACAAGGCATACAGGTGGTGCCTTCGGCCAAGGCCGCCAATTTTACGATGAACAGAAAAGCCATACGCGATTTGGCTGCCATTACCTTAGGGTTAAAAACCGCCCAATACCGATATGCCACATCTTTTGATTCATTAATCGCCGCAGTAGCAGAAATTGGCATGCCTTGCGTGGTTAAACCTTTGATGAGTTCTAGCGGAAAAGGCCAATCAACCATTAAAACAACCGAGGATATTGAAAAAGCTTGGCTTTACGCACAGGCAGGCAAACGTGGCGACATTGCGGAAGTAATTGTGGAAGCTTTCGTGCACTTTAATGCGGAAATAACCTTACTCACCCTTACCCAAACCAATGGTCCTACACTTTTTTGTGCACCCATTGGACATAGACAGGAGCGAGGCGATTACCAAGAAAGTTGGCAACCTGCTTTGATTTCGGAAGCACATCTACGAGAAGCCCAAGAGATTGCCCAACAAGTAACGGAGGCATTAACAGGGGCTGGTATTTGGGGAGTAGAGTTTTTCTTGGCCAATGATGGGGTGTATTTCAGTGAGCTTTCTCCTCGTCCGCACGATACAGGCATGGTTACCTTGGCCGGAACCCAAAATCTTTCAGAGTTCGAACTACATGCCAGGGCCGTTTTAGGATTACCCATTCCTGCCATCAATTTATTGAAAATAGGTGCCAGTGCCGTTGTGTTGGCCGACAAAGAAGGCCTATCTCCTCGTTACGAAGGAGTAGCGGAAGCCATACAAAACCCACAAACAGATATTCGTATTTTCGGTAAACCAAGTACCCGACCTTATAGAAGGATGGCGGTGACGTTGGCCTATGACGCCATAGGTGGAGACATAGAGGCCGTGAAACAAATTGCCATCGACAATGCCAAATTGGTAAAAGTATTGGTGTAAAATATTGGGTAACCGTGTGCTGACAATAGTGTAAAAGCAATTGCCAGCATACGTTTACCTATGTTTTTTCATTTCATTTTTGAGTTTAATTATTAGGGCGTGCCCTACGGTCAGGCTATCCATTGCAAGTCCTCGCTACGCTGCCATAGCCGTCAGTTTAAGGAAAACCCCTTAAATTAGAGCGAGTTAGAAATGTTGACTACAAATTTAAATGGTTTTTTTGTACAAAATCTAGATGAATTAAAAATAAATCAAATAGCTAAA
>JBEAZU010000317.1:0-3376 GCA_041169945.1 Bacteroidota bacterium | reverse complement strand
AATATAGACAAGACGTTTTTTTTAATAAAAATGTTTGAGTATAAGTAGGGTAACCAATATAATTGAAACAGCTAATAAGGTTGTCATAAAATGAAGTATATAACGATAGCCAACTTGACTGATATTGCTGTTTTGATTCCATAGGTCTCTGAATGACTTTTTCCCTTTATTCTTAAACCATAATATAAGGGTTCCAATGAAGGCATCAAAGCCTTCAGACATAATATGTATGAACATAAATAATTTTTAACGTTATCACGATGTGGTATCACATCATGAAGAGGATTGTGTGCATAATGCGAAATTGCGGAACAAACATTATGGTATGTAATTTTAAGCAAAAAAATGAAATATTGCAAATAAGTTTTAAATTCAGCGTATTTGAAGCAGGTGAATGCCTATTAAAGTTGGTTTTGAATGGCTATTAAAAATCCTTTGATATGTTCGAGTGCTTTTACTGCTTCAGATTTTTCTGTTGATTTTAGGGGAGTTATTGTAGGGGTACTCGTTACTTGGTCAACTTTAAGCATTTCTTTTGCGCCTTGTAAAGTATAGCCTTTTTCTTTCACCAAATGATAAACCTGCTTAATGCATTCTATGTCTTCTTGGGTAAACTGACGATTTCCTTTGCTGTTTTTTCTAGGCTTAATCACGTCAAATTCAGTTTCCCAAAAACGAATCAATGAGGTTGCTACCTTAAACATTTTTGCTACCTCACTAATGGAGTAATACTTTTTAACAATTTCTTTTTCTTTGTAAGCCATTTTTAGTTCAGAGTTTAGGGTTCTGAGTTTTGGGTAATATGAATTAAACAGATTTCTTTTAGAAATAACCTAAGGATTTAAAAACGCTAAACCCTTAACGCTAAACTGAAAACTCATTCTCCGCCCAGTGATTGGTTTTCAACCGATGCTTGTTCTAGTAATTTTTGATATTCCGAAGGCTTTAAATCATTGAAGAAATAATGCACAGGATTAACTTTGTTTTTGTTTTTTATTACTTCATAATGTAAATGAGGAGAAACGGATGTGCCTGTGCTGCCTACAAATCCTATATGTTGTCCTCTTTTTATTTTTTGACCTCTACGGACTTTAAAAGCATTTAAATGCGCATATTTAGTGATGTACCCAAAACCATGTTGAATTTCAATTTCATTGCCGTAACCACTAAAGCTTTTGTTGGCAGTAATAACAACACCATCGCCTGTTGCATATACTGGCGTACCTTTGGGGGCTGAGAAATCTAAACCGGTATGCATTTTTTTTACTTTGTAGATAGGATGTATCCTAAATCCAAATCCAGAAATCAAGGCATTGAGTTTTTTATTTGATACGGGTTGAATGGCAGGCATACATTGTAACATTTTTGCTTTGCTTTTTGCCATTCTCGTTATCTCATCATACGACTTTGATTGCACATAAAGTTGCTTTTTTAATAAATCAACTTTACTTAGGGAGGCAATAATTAAAGCTTCTTGTTTGATGTTTTGTGCGAGTAATGCCCTGTATTTTTCGGTGCCTCCTGTGCCAGCAGTTCTAATGTTGGGTGATAATGGTTCAGATTCGAATACTACTCTGTAAATGTTGTCGTCACGTTGTTGAAGCGCGGCTAACATTTTATGCGACTTGTCTAATTCTTTGTTTAATATTTTGTAATAAAACTTTAGTTCTTCATTTTCTTTACGCACTAAGGTTTGGGTAGGCGATTCAAATACATTTGCATAAAAATAGAGCAGTCCAAAAGTAAACACAAAGCTCACCCCAACAAATCCGAGCACCTGAAGTAACCTGGTTTTATTGGTCGTTTGTATTAACTCGTATTTACATGTTTCAGGATCGTAATAATATTTTATCCTTGCCATATTACTGTCGTTTTGACATTTTTATTAACTTTGATGTTCCTTATAGAATATTACTTAAAGTAAAACTTTAATAAGGGTGTGCAATTTAGAAATTATTTTCAAAAAACAATATTAAAGTATTAAAATAACATCATAAGCGTATCTCTATGACTTCCAAAATTATAAGACAAAAATTCCTAGATTTCTTTCAAAGTAAACAACATCAAATTGTGCCTTCTGCACCGATTGTGGTAAAGAATGATCCTACCCTTATGTTTACAAATGCAGGGATGAATCAGTTTAAAGATTACTTTTTAGGCAATGCAATTCCTTCGTCTAAAAGAATTGCTGATACGCAAAAGTGTTTAAGGGTGTCCGGAAAACACAATGATTTGGAAGATGTTGGGCATGATACTTACCATCATACCATGTTTGAAATGTTAGGGAATTGGTCATTTGGAGATTATTTTAAAAAAGAATCTTTAGAATGGGCATGGGAATTACTCACGGAGGTGTATCAATTGCCTAAAGATAGGTTGTATGTTTCTGTTTTTGGCGGTGATGAAAAAGAAAATATGCCTTTGGATACGGAGGCCTATGATATTTGGAGGGCAATGGTGCCTGAGGATAAAATTATTTATGGCTCTAAAAAAGATAATTTTTGGGAAATGGGCGATACCGGTCCTTGCGGTCCTTGCTCTGAAATTCATATCGATTTAAGGCCTCAAGCAGAAGTGGATTTGGTACCTGGAAAAGATTTGGTAAACAATGATCATCCTCAGGTAATTGAAATATGGAACAATGTATTTATACAGTTCAATAGGTTGGCTAACGGAAGTTTAGAAAACCTTCCCGACAAGCATGTGGATACCGGAATGGGATTTGAACGTTTGGTGAGAGCGGTGCAATGGAAACATTCTAATTATGATACCGACGTTTTTCAGCATTCTATCGCTTTTATCGCCGAAACTTGTGGTAAAAAATATGGCGAAAACGAACAAGTAGATGTTGCCATGCGCGTGATTGCAGATCATATCAGGGCGGTGGCATTTGCGATTGCTGATGGCCAATTACCTTCTAATAACAAAGCTGGCTATGTCATTCGCCGTATTTTGCGTCGTGCTGTACGTTATGCTTATACATTCTTGGATTTAAAAGAACCATTCTTTTTCAAATTGGTGGCTTTGCTTGCAGAGCAATTTGACGGTGTTTTCCCTGAGTTAATTGCCCAAGAAGCATTTGTAACCAGGTTAATCTTAGAAGAGGAGATCACCTTCTTAAAAACGCTTGAAACAGGCTTGAATAAATTAGAAGAAATTAGTAATTCAACGGCAGTGAAATCATCTCTTCGTATCGATGGGAAAACGGTTTTTGAATTGTATGATACTTTTGGATTTCCAGTCGATTTAACGGCCTTGATTGCCAGGGAAAAAGGATTGACCATAGATGAAGCTGGTTTTGAGCTTGAAATGGAACAACAAAAAGCCCGTTCTAAAAATGCAGCTTCCCTAGAAACCGGTGATTGGATTACTTTAA
>JBEAZU010000316.1:0-14614 GCA_041169945.1 Bacteroidota bacterium | reverse complement strand
CTTCCGAACATACCTTTGGTATCTCTAAGAAATATTTCACCAAGGTCGCGTTGAATTAACCTTGCAAATTTTTGTTGTCTTTTGCTATCCATAATTATTAATGCAAATATTATATTAATTTTGCACAATTTTCTACTTAATTAGCTTTTAATTAGGGGCAATGTAGAAGACTTGTTAAATTAAGTGTTTGATTTCACTTTTATACACCTTCATACGCTAATTCAAAAATAGAATTTGTAAATTG
Organism: Bacteroidota bacterium; assembly: GCA_041169945.1. Classification (GTDB taxonomy): domain Bacteria; phylum Bacteroidota; class Bacteroidia; order Cytophagales; family UBA9547; genus CALPQG02. Next base: position 14,370 of record JBEAZU010000316.1, on the reverse strand, counting down.
CTTCATTCAAAAAATCAAGAATTTGAAATGAGTCATTGCCATCATTGGCCATACTCTCGTAACTATGGTAAAATTTTTAAGAACAAATGACCCCTTTAGAATTATCGGCCTCCTATTTATTTTAGGAATTTGTCGGTTACCCATATTTATTTATCATATCCCCTTATCAATCCAAGAATTGAATTGGATGGTATTGGGCGAAAAATTATCAAAAGGTTTTTTACTGTACCAAGACATTTGGGAAAACACCGCCCCTTTGTCTGCAGTAACATATGCCTTCATGCACCTCTCCTTTGGAAAATCACAGTTGGCCTATCAAATTATGGCCTTGGTATTGACTTTTGGTCAGGCCATGTTTTTTAATTATATCTGCCGTAAAAATGATTTATTTAATGAGAAATCCTATTTACCTGCCGCCATCTATTTAATTTTAATGCACCTATTTTTCGATTTCTTCACCTTATCGCCCGTGTTATTATCGGCTACTTTCTTATTATTTGCCATTGACAATGTATTGTACCATATCAAACAAGAAACAAGCGATACCGGAATTTTTAATACAGGCTTTTACATCAGTTTAGCCTCTTTGTTTTATTTACCATGTACTTTATTTATTTTATTTCCCATGTTTGCCTTTTTACTATTTAGCCGAACTTCTTTTAGGCAATATCTGGTATTGTTGATTGGCTACGGCTTTCCTACTGGATTAACTTTATTGTTTTTTTATTGGTATGATATTCAAGGAGCGTTTATGACGAATTTTGTATTTTCTTATATTTACTTGCGCCCAGAAAGCATTTATGCCGCGCCGGTGTTTATGGTAATTTTGATTGTTCCCTTAAGCTATGTGATGATGGCCATTTTAGGCCTGATTGGTTCTAATAAACACATTAACTACCAAGTGGTTTGTCAGCAATTAATGTTTTTTTGGATCATATTATCCTTGGCATTTTTCACCTTTTCAGAAAAAAAAGGCGCCTATCAATTGATTCCAGCAATACCCGCGATGACATTTTTCATCACCCACTATTTGATGATGGTCAAGAAAAAATTCATGGCCGAATTGGCTTTTATTGCCCTCACCTTAAGTACGCTTTATGTCACCTATGATTCACTTTATGGAGGAATATTAGAACATACCATTATCAATACCAACGAAACATTTGTCAAAAACTACCAATATGACCATTTACTAAAAAATGCAAAAATAGTTGTTTTTGGACCAAACCACAGTGTTTTCAGACACAATTCCCTGGCCACACCTTACCTCAATTGGGGCTTAGCAGAAAACCATTTTGGCAACCTCGACAGCTACAATAATGTAGTGGGCATTTATGAAAACTTCAAAAAAGACATGCCCGATTATATTATAGATGAAGAAGGTATCGCGGAAAAAGTTTTTGAAAGAATTCCTCATTTGGCCGAAGCCTACGAACTTTCTGATTATGAAAATATTTACATTAGAAAAGGCTTGAAAAAATAGTGCGTAACACCTTAATTGTACTACATTTTAACAATGGATGATGGAAAATAAAATGTTAACCTTATTACAATCTTTGATTGGAAGCGATATGAGTAAAAGTCCTTCTCCACTTGGCAGTTGGCTCAATGGCGTGGTGATGGCTGCTGAAAAAGGAATATTTGCTGTAGAGTTTACGGTGAGAGAAGAAATGTTGAATCCTGCCAAAATATTGCACGGAGGAGCGCTTACGGCCATGATGGATGAAGTGATGGGTATTAGTGTCGCTACCTTAGGGAACGAAAGTTTTTATAGCACCATCAATATTCAAGTAGATTTTTTATCGGCTTGCCAGCTAGGTGAAAAAATTTTAGTAAAAAGTGAAGTGATGAGAGAAGGAAAAACCATTATCAACACGGCATGTACAGTCACCAAAACAGATGGCAAATTAGTCGCACGGGGAGGATCAAATTTATTACGTAAATAAAGTTGGTACCATCGCTCCTATCGAGAGAAGGCACCAACAGTGCTATTATTCCAAAAATGACCCCAAAATAGAGCTTTGTTCTTTTCCGGCATTGGCACCCGATGGCCTCAAAGCTTGAATTAATTTGTCGATAGGCATAGATTGTAACCAAACCCTTCCCCTACCCGACAGTGTAGCCAAAAACATCCCTTCTCCCCCAAAAAACATAGATTTTAAATTCCCTGCTTTCTGAATATCCATGTCTATTTGAGGTTCAAAAGCCACAATACACCCTGTATCAACTCGCAAAGTTTCATTGTCTAAATACCGTTCAATCACCGTTCCTGCGGCGTGCATAAACAACATGCCATCGCCTTCTATTCTTTGTAAAATAAAACCTTCGCCTCCTAAAAAGCCCGCGCCTAATTTGCGATTCATCGCCATAGACATTTTAGTTCCTTTGGCGGCACATAAAAAGCCATCTTTTTGAACCAACAAACATTGATTCACAGCCCTTAAATCAATAGGAATAATGGTACCCGGATAAGGGGAAGAAAAAGCTACCCTTCTTTTAGTATGGCCATTATTGGTAAAATGCGTAATAAACAAAGATTCTCCTGTCATTAACCTAGAGCCTGCTGACAATAATTTTCCAAAAAAACCTTGGTTTGGATTGCTGCCATCACCCATTTTGGCTTCAAAAGAGATATTGTCTTCCATATACAACATGGCACCCGCTTCTGCAATAATGGTTTCGTTGGGATCAAGTTCCACTTCCACTATTTGAATACCTTCTCCAATAATTTTGTAATCTACTTCGTGAGAATTCATAACGTTTGAATTTTAAATGGGATAATTAGAGGTTAATTGCACTAATGAATCAGTGATTTGATAACAGCAAAAGAACGCGTAAGCGCAGGATTTATTTCAACTTGGTACCCGTCTTTTGCCATTTCGTTTTTAATATTTTCAATTCTATCTTCCAATTTGGGATGCGTCAATAAAACGCCGGGTATCGCATCGGCATGGTCTTGTGTTTTCAGCAGTTGCAACAATTCAATCATCCCTTTAGGGTTCATTCTATTTTGTTTGAGCACAGCAAAAGCAAATCGATCTGATGCTGTTTCGTTGTCACGAGAATAAGACAAATCATGTAAATCAGCGATTTGTGACAATAATGCCCCATTCATATCCCCCAAGATGATGCTCAACAAAAGATAAAAGGAGGAGCTTTTCAAAATGGCTTTCAAAGCATGTCTTTGTTGAACATGCCCCGTCTCATGCCCCAACAAAGCCACCAAAGCCTCTGGCGAATTTATTTTTGTAAGCAAGCCTTTGTATACCACCATATTGCCACCGGGTAAAGCAAATGCATTCATGGTGTTTCCTTCCACCACAAACACCTTTATTTTATACGTGGTAGCAACATTCACCTTGGCATAAAAATCATTGGTTAATTTGGTCGCAAGCGAGTCTACCTTCAACTGCTGTTGTTGAAACACCTGTTTGGTCAATAGCTCACCAAGTTCAACTTCCGTTTTTTGAGGCACGGCATAAATCAATACACCAGCCAATTGCACCAATAAAAACCATGCAAGTGCGGCGACTAAAACACATACGCTGCCCAGCAAAGGCCACTTGTATTGTACCAATACTTTGTTTGGGCTTGATAAATAAGGGGCAAATCGATACGCTTTTTTTACCGCTTTCAAAAAATCTAAAGGTACTTCTACATAACAATCACCACACACCACTTTCACAAGACTTGCTGAATCGAGTATTTTTTCGAGGCTAATTTTTTCATGAGGCCAATAAATCGTATTGGTCACCACCCCTTCCATATCAAAGAAATCTATCCCTACAAAACGTTGGGTGGCATGCACTTTTACCTGCACATGGGTATTGGCCAGTGCATCGAAATATTGTCCCTGAAAAAATGATGACATAAAAATTATTCTGTTACAAATAGACGACTGATTAATTCAAAAAACTCCGCTACTTCTTCTTTATCAGTATCCCAGTCGTAGCGATTGGCATAATTGTCAAGCAACATATTGATGGCTTCATTATAACTGTTACAAGTACCCACTTTTTCTAAAGTCTCTTGAAACACCTTACTTTCGCCTTTAAACAATTCATTTACAAACATGAATTTTTGGTTAATGGTAATCATGCTTTTCAAATCAATTCCTTTGCTTTGGTTGGCATGTTCCAATACCGTTAGTTTTTTGGTAGATGATTTCAATAGGTCATTTAAGGAGGCTTTTTCTTCTTTAATAGTTTCCTCAACCGATTCAAAAACTGGTGATTCCACAAGTTCCACCTTATCAGGTTCGGTTATTACTATTTCCATGATCACTTCGGCAGCTTCTTTTGGTACCTCCGGAGCAGCAATTTCCAATTCAGGTAATTCTTCGTCCTCAATGGCAGGAGCTTCGTACCTTAATGGTTCGTAAACTGGCTTCCTGACAGGCTCAATCACATTGTCTATTTCTGTAGTATCAGCCACTTCCTCCACCTTAGGAATTTCCGCAATTGATTCCGCTACCACAGGCGCAAAAGCTTGCGTTGAATATTCGTCTTGCTCTGGCTCTTGTTTCAAAACAGGTGCAGGAATTTCAATGATAGGAATCTCTATTTTGGGGGAAGGCTTAAACATAAACACCAATTGCTCTAAAGTAACGGGTTCTAGTTTATTGATTTCAGCAATTATTTCTTCTGCATCATGAATTTCAGTTGCCACTTCTTTGTACGACTCGTTTAAATAGTCTAAAGCATACGAAAGAGGAGTACTGCTTAAATTATGTTTTTCAATTTTGCGAATAAAGGTATCGGTAATCGTCTTGTTGATACGTAAAAACTTAACCCTTTCTTTAAATTCATTCATTTGAATGATAGGCGTTTCAAAAGAAAAATAATTTTCTTTTAAAAACAAATAAGGGGCTAAGGTTAAACACAAAGCATTGGCCACCGCATTTCGAAACAATGGATCAAAGTCTGAGCGTCTAATGGAAATATGCTTAGACAATACATTCATAAAAGTCTTCAAGGCACCGTTTACCTCTGCATGTTCAAAATCAAAATAAGGACTTTTTAATTTAGAAGTTTCTTCTTTCCATTTATCAAACAAATTACTAATCACAAACAAGTTAATTTGTTCAATTGGGGTATAATTCAATATTTGACTTCCTGAAATAACTAAGTTTTTCTGAAAAAAATCATCCGATAGTTTCTTGGTAATTTTAACACTGTAAGATTCTATCGCCGCTTGGTTTAATTTGTTTTCCATACTAAAATATTGTGTGATTGCCTTTAGGCGTGTTTAACGCTTCGAGTGGTAAATTAGTTATATAGATTTAAAATTAACAGTGAATTAAATTAAAAATTTAACTTTTTAATAAATACTGCAATTTAGGTGGGCGTTCCCATAGGGGGCGTGTGTAATGTTCTTATTTAAGCGTTAAATTATAAAATAAGTGTTACATTTTATGTGTTGCGTATCCATCTGCTTACATTACAAATTACTTAACACTAAAAAACGCAACACGTTCTTAATTTTCTTAACTTAATGACATTGAAGGGCGTGTCCTTCGGCCAGGCTATCCGCTACAAGTCCTCGCTGCGCTCCGGGCTTTTCGCTGCTATCCTTCACGCCAAGTAAATCCAATTGCAGGGGTAAAACCATAAAAACACACGAAAGTTTGCTTAAGATTCAAATTGTTATCCTCCTAAAAAAGGCAACACAAGTACTTAAACGCAACTTACCACTATAAATCAAACACATAACAAATCAACAATCAATTTACTCCCACCCGTATGTTGCAATACATAATCACGACTAATTTTTGAGACGTGATTTCTGTACGATCCGTCTTGGAACATCGTTTTAACCATACTTTCTAATGTTTCCGCAGAGGCAATTGAAAACCCACCTCCTACTTTTATCAATTGAATCGCTTCGTTGAACTTGGCATATTTGGGTCCAAAAAATACGGGCATGCCAAACGTGGCTGGTTCAAGCACATTGTGTAATCCTTTTCCAAACGCACCTCCCACATAAGCCATTTCCCCATATTGGTACAAAGAAGACAGCATCCCAATATTGTCAATCCACAACACCTCAAACTGATCAATATCATTTTCATTGGCTTCTGAAAACCGAATGGACTTTTTGCCAATCTGGGCCATTAATGCTGTAATCTCCGAAGCATGAATTTCATGGGGAGCAATGATGTATTTCAATTTAATCGTGGTATTGTTCATCAAAGGCAGCAACACTTCTATATCCTGTGGCCAGGAACTCCCAATCACCATACACAAACGATCACCTTTAAATTTTTGCGCCAATGGAATGTCTTTTTTATTGGCACAAATTTCAGCTACCCTGTCAAACCTTGTATCACCAGCAACTGAAACTTTGTTGACGCCAATAGACTGCAGCAATTGCAAAGAGGTGTCATCCTGCACAAAAATATGGTCAAAGTATTGCAAAAAACGCCTGTAAAAAGCACCATAGGGTTTAAAAAAAACTTGTTTTTCTCTAAAGATTGCAGAGAAGGAATACATAGGGATTTGCTTTTCGTGAAGGGTTTTTAAATAAAAATACCAAAATTCATATTTGGTAAACAAAGCAATGCTTGGCTTTACCAAGTCAACAAATTGCTTGGCATTGGCAGGGGAATCTACAGGCAAATAAAATATCCAATCGGCGCCGGCATAGTTTTTCCTAAGTTCATAGCCAGAAGGAGAAAAAAAGGTAAGGCAAATTTTATAGTCAGGCTTTTTCAATTTAAACAATTCCATTACCGGACGAGCCTGTTCAAATTCTCCCACAGAAGCACAATGAAACCAAGCCACAGGTGCGGAATTGTTGCCCATAGCAAGCGCAATGTTGTTGAAAATATTTTTTCTGCCATCCCTAAATTGTTTCGCTTTCCCATTAAAAGGAGAAACCAAGGCGATGAGCCATTGGTAAGCATATAGGGACAATTGGTAGAGTAATTTCATTGGTAATATTATTTTTATCTCGATTGGGGATAATAAATTATTTTTTAAAAAAAAAGGTATAAATTAAGATATTGGGCTTTCGGCACTCTCCCGCGAAAAGCGGGACAATCCTTAACGCAAGCACTATAACCTTTTTATATTTCTAAAATACAATCTTAGTCCTCGATGTAAATTTAGAAATACATCTGATAGTTTTATTCCTGTTAAGGCTTTTTTTATCGTGACACGAATAAATACTTAGCAACAAACAACAACCATTCCTTCCGTGACCAAAAGAATTCAAAGTTGAAACTGCAGGAATGAGACATTCATTTAAAACATTGTATTTACAGTTCTTAATTGCTAGTTTCGCTATCCGAATCATTTATAAGCAACAAAAATGGAAGCAACAAAAGGATTTAAATTCAAAGAAGTATTTAATGGCGCTGTAATTATCGCAGCACTAGGCTATTTTGTAGATGTATATGATTTAATTCTTTTTGGAATGGTACGCATCAAAAGTCTTACAGACTTGGGTGTTACCGGTGCCGACGTGGATACGGTAGGCATTTACTTGCACAACTGTCAATTTATAGGAATGATGATTGGTGGCATTTTTTGGGGAATATTGGGCGATAAAAAAGGCCGACTTTCGGTTTTATTTGCCTCCATCATCACTTATTCTATAGCCAATATCGCCAATGGCATGATCAGCACCGTGGATGCGTATGCATTTTGGAGGTTTATTGCAGGCTTTGGATTGGCAGGAGAATTAGGCGTTGGCATCACTTTGGTTTCAGAAGGCATGTCTAAAGAAAACAGGGGGTACGGCACCATGTTGGTAGCCTCCATTGGGGTAACCGGCGCGATTGCTGCGGCAATACTATCCAAATTACTTGACTGGCGAATGGTATATTTCATCGGTGGTGGTTTGGGCATAGTACTCTTATTGTTGAGAATTAAAGTTTCTGAATCGGGTATTTTCAAACACATGAACGAATCTGACACCAGCAAGGGAAATTTCTTTCAATTGTTTTCAGGCAAAAAAATCCTATCCAAATACTTGAAGTGTATTTTAATCGGCACACCCATCTGGTTTGTCATCGGATTTTTAATCATGTACGCTTCTAAAAATGTAAAATTAACCAACATCAACCCAGAAATCCCCATTGATACCCCCATGATTATTATGGTATATTATATCGGATTAACCATTGGAGATATCTTGAGTGGCATGTTAAGTCAATACTTAAAAAGCCGAAGAGTGGCAGTGCTCGCCTTCATCTTGGCTACGCTGTTTTTCACTTTGGTTTATTTCTTTGCACCTATCCCTTCGTTAATGCTATTTTATGTAACATGTGGACTATTGGGCTTATCATGTGGTTACTGGGCGGTGTTTATCACCATTTCAGCCGAGCAATTTGGTACCAATATCAGGTCAACAGTTGCCAATACTGCCCCTAACTTTGTAAGGGGAATGTTTTTCTTAATGGGCGTATTGCTAAATTTCTTTATCGGCTTATTTCCTCCTCACCTGACACTAGCGCCCATGTTAACCGTTGGTGCAATAACCTTTGGTTTGGCCTTGGTGTCGTTGTATTATTTAGAAGAATCTTTTGGAAGGGATTTGGATTATTTGGAAGAATAAATGTTTGTCCAAAAATTAGAACTCAAGATCAATGGCAACCTAGCAACCATAGAGACAAAAAAAATCCCCGTTCAAATACATGAACAGGGATTTTTTTTGAATTTAAATTAAGCATCTTGATGCTCATACTCTTCATTCGCAATTTCCACATCTCTCATTGTTTCACATACAATAAGTAAGATAAGTGAAATAAGCGCTGGGAGAAGCATCACGATAGGATCTTCAACAGCAATGTGCATGAATATTGCTCCGAAAAGCAACATCACAAACCCATAAAATGCAAATCGTACAAGATTAGCATTCCAAGTTTGTAGCAGCGCTATTGCACCAATAATTTTGGCAATAGCAATCATTTTAATAAAATAGCCTGGCAATTGAAAATGAATCATATTGTTCATTATTACTGGACTACTCAAAAGTTGCATAATTCCCATTATGAACATTTGAACACTAATTAACCCAAATCCTATGCGATAAATTATCCTAGAAGTTTTCATGGCTGTATAGTTTTATTAGGGGATGTAACGAGCCCAATAAAAATAAGGTTTAGGAAATGAAAATATTTTTTTCATTTCCTAAACCTCCAACGATGTAAATGTTATGGTAATATTTACTTCATGCCCAAATAAACGACCTTTTTCGTTTCAAAAAATTCTTCTTCAAAATAATCCGAAAGGTCAAACAATTTCATTTTGGCATTGCTTTTATAGGGTGCAAGTTCAGAGGTTAAGTCTCCCCCTTTCAGGTATAAAATTCCGTTAGGCAAACTATTGACACTTTCTTTATTGAATTTTGATTTTACCCAAGGCGTAAATTCTACCAATCGGGTTACAGCCCTACTCACCACAAAATCGAATGTTTCGTCTATCAATTCTACCCTAGAATGGGTGGCTTTCACATTTTTTAAACCCAAGGCTTCCGCTACTTCATTCACCACTTTGATTTTTTTCCCTATGGAATCCACCAAATGAAATTGCACATCCGGGAAAAACACGGCTAGAGGAATACCAGGAAATCCGCCACCAGTACCTACATCCAAAATGCGGGTACCTTTTTTAAAAGTAATAACTTTGGCAATGGCCAATGAATGTAAAATATGATGTTCAAAAATAAAATCAATGTCTTTTCTAGAAATAACATTAATTTGTTCGTTCCAGATCCTGTACTGTGCTGCCATCAGTTCAAATTGTTGCAATTGATGTGAAGTAAGTTCTGGGAAGTATTTTTGTAATAACATGTTTTTTCTATTAGTAGCCTCAAAGAGACAAATATTTATAATTTATTCCAATTGTTTGAGTCATTAATACTCAAATTAATTTAATGGTCCATTTCAGTAAAAGCAATGCCCATCTTGGCTAAAGCCATTAAAATGGGTTCATAAATATCAGCAGTAATTGGCAATACAACACCAGTATGTTTTATTTCACCGGCCAAGATCATTTTGGCTACCAAAGCCAAAGGCAATCCAACTGTTTTGGCCATGGCCGTATAGGTTTGGTCATCTCCAATGATTTGTAGACTTGACGTTTTGGTTTTGGTTTCACCATTCAACACATATACCAATTCATGCACCATCACAATCATGTCTTTGTCAGTAGCCGACAAGGCCCATTTTTGTTCTAACAGTTGTTGTAAATGCTGCGCTGGGGAAGCATTTGGCAAGGTTAACAATTGATCAGACCATAAGTTTAGCCAAAGTATTTTTTGCCATACCTCACTTTCTTCTGCAATAGTCAAATATTGGGCTACCTGTGAGGAGAGTGGCAAACCTGTATTGGTTTCAGGCAAAAAAGCTTGGATTAATTGTCGCCAAGTCATACCATCGGTCAAGTCAATTTTAAAAGAATCGTCGGTAAGGCCCAATTTTACCAATTGCGCCCAAGCTTCACAATAACCTGCTGCCCGCAAAGTTCCTCTGACAAAAGTCTCACAAGTGCTTAGCCCATATACATCAATATAAGTCAAAGAATCACGGTTGGCGTAGCCTTCAAACGCCCCTACATTAGGGATACCAAAAGGGGTATATCTTAAAAACAATTGTTGGTAAGGAATGTATTTCAGCCTGTTATTTTCGAGGTATTGCGCAGTGCCTTGTCCGGCCAAAATCACATTTCTTGGATTCCAAGAGAATTTATAATGCCAAGGATTGTTGTCAGATTCAGGGGCAACCAATCCGCCACAATATGATTTAAAAGCAGTAATGGTAGCATTTTTAGCTTTCAGGTCATTGATAAGTTTCATCGCCGAAAGATGGTCTATGCCAGGATCAAGTCCACATTCCATCATCAGCAATACCCCTTTGGCTTGGGCTTGCGCATGAAGGGCTTTCATTTCAGGACTGGCATAAGAAGCCGTCAACAAATTTTTACCCTGATCAATACAAATTTGCGCTACCAAAACATGCAGATGGGCAGGCAACATCGAAATCACCAAATCTGCATCCTTAATAAGTGCAGTGGTTTGCGCCTTATTTTCTACCTCAAAACCAATGGCTTTGGCATGCGTAGAACCTTTAATCTTACTTTGTGCTACGTCAAGTTGAGGATCAGCTACGGTAACAAACACTTGCAATAAAGCTGCATGTTCACACCAATAATGTATGAGAGAAGAGGACGAACGACCTGCACCAAGAATCAGAAGCTGTTGCATCATAGCATTTGTATTACAAAATTTAAAGCTTAACAAAGATTGTGGAAGTTAGCATTTTTTTGAGTGTTAGCAATCATCAATAAAACAGATTTGTTAAAAATATAATAAAGTGACAAATGTAACTAAAGTCACCGTTTACCAATATAATTTGGTTCATCTTTGCATCATCAAACAATACAAATTATGGAAATCATAGGCTATATCGCTTCAATTGGCATTGGCATTTCATTGGGATTAATTGGAAGTGGTGGGAGTATATTAACAGTACCAGTGCTTGTTTACCTTTTTGGCGTTCATCCTCTTATTGCTACCTCTTACTCATTATTTATTGTAGGCATCAGTAGCCTTGTGGGGGCCTATCCTAAATACAAACAAAAATTAATTAATTTTAAAACCGCGTTTGTATTTGCCATACCCTCTTTAATTTCTGTATTCGTAACACGTACTTTTATTTTACCACTGGTCCCTGACCATATTGGAAACATCCATGGATTTGAAATCACCAAAGCCATCTTGGTCATGGTCTCTTTCGCCACATTAATGATAGCGGCCTCCATTTCAATGATTCGTGAAAAAAAATGTATCAATTGTCCTGATGAGCCCGAAGCACTTGAATTCAATTATCCATTAATTATATTTGAAGGTCTAGCCATAGGCTTCTTAACGGGGTTTGTGGGTGCAGGTGGTGGCTTTCTAATCATTCCAGCCTTGGTCATGTTCAGTAAACTCACCATGAAACGCGCCATTGGCACTTCTTTAACCATCATCGCGATCAACTCTAGCATTGGCTTTATAGCTTCTATGATTACCCACCATGCTCATTTACAATATCAATTGTTATTCACCATCACTACATTAGCCATTGTTGGTATTTTTATCGGCAATCAATTGTCGAAAAATATTGATGGCTTTAAACTTAAAAAAGGCTTCGGTATTTTTGTACTCATCATGGGTACTTATATCGTTTGGAGAGAATTAATATAGTAGAAAAGCGTACAGCGTACAGAATTTCACTACGTGACACGTTTTTACTTAAGACCTAAGACTTAATACCTATTACCTAATACCTATCACTAAATACCTATAATATGAAAATAGAACAAATATATACCGGATGTTTGGCCCAAGGGGCTTATTATATTACTTCAAATGGTGAAGGGATAATTATTGATCCATTAAGAGAAGTGCAACCTTATATCGATAGAGCGACTAGAGACAAGGTTACCATTAAATACATTTTTGAAACCCATTTCCATGCCGACTTTGTGTCGGGGCACTTGGATTTAAGTGCAAAAACTGGCGCAGCAATTGTGTTTGGACCAACAGCAAATCCAAGTTTTGAAGCCATTATCGCCACCGATGGACAAGTATTTGACATTGGGAAAATAAAAATAAAAGTGCTTCACACGCCTGGGCATACCATGGAAAGTGCCGTATTTTTATTAATCGATGAAAATGGTAAAGAAACAGCGATTTTCAGTGGTGACACTTTATTTTTGGGCGATGTAGGAAGACCTGATTTAGCACAAAAAGCAGCCTCTATGACCCAAGAAGAATTAGCGGGTTTACTTTACGACTCTTTATACCATAAAATATTGCCTTTGCCCGATGACATTACCGTCTACCCTGCCCATGGTGCTGGAAGTGCTTGTGGTAAAAACATGATGAAAGAAACGGTAGATACTTTAGGGAATCAAAAAAAAGTGAATTATGCCCTTAATCAGCCCAATAAAGAGGCCTTTGTAAAAGCCGTCACCGATGGCTTAATGCCGCCGCCGGCCTATTTCCCCGCCAATGTAGCCATGAACAAAATGGGCTACGAAAGCATCGATAGCGTGATTAACCATGGCATGAAGGCCTTAAGCGTTGATGAATTTATAGCCATTGCTGATACCACAGAGGCTTTGGTATTAGACACGAGAGAAGCCGCTGATTTTGCCAAAGGTTTTGTTCCTCGTGCCATACAAATTGGCATCAAAGGCGATTTCGCGCCATGGGTTGGGGCTTTAATTAGGGATGTAAAACAACCTATTTTGCTCATTACCGACTTAGGAAAAGAAGAAGAATCAGTGATCAGGTTGAGCCGTGTTGGTTTTGACAATATCATCGGTCACTTGAATGGTGGTTTTGAAGCTTGGCTAAAAGCGGGTAAAGAAATTGATACCGTCAACAGAATTCCTGTCTCTCAGTTTGAAAAAGAATTTAAACAAGGGACTTCTATGGTCATTGACGTAAGAAAAGAAAGTGAATATTCCGCCGAACATGTAGAAGAGGCTTATAATAAGCCCTTAGATTTAATTAACGATTGGTTTAGCAATATCAATCCCCAAGAAAAATTCTACCTTCATTGTGCTGGTGGATACAGGAGTATGATTGCGGCCAGTATTTTAAAAGCAAGAGGCATTCACCATTTCGCTGAAGTTGAAGGAGGTTTTAAAGCCATTGCAGAACAAAGCAATATCCCTAAAACAAACTTTGTGTGTCAATCTAAATTGATAAGTTAAGCGTGAAATACTTGGCGTCCTTTGCGTGAAATTATTTTTTTTTTCACGCAAGGCGCAAAGGTTAAAACACGCAAAGCGCGCAAAGGTATTGTTATTTCAAAAGTAACTATTGACTTGATTTCTTCTTTGCGACCTCTAAGCCAGCATACACAACAACTACTTTCTTTTCATTTTCCACAACTCATTAAATGACTTTGGCGCTACTTTAGGCATCGTTCTACGCGATCCCCAAGCCGATTTAAAAAAAGTATTTAAGGATAAATTTTTCATGGTTGCCCCCATAAAATTCATGGTCGACCTGCTACTCATTCCTTTTTTCCACATCTGAAAAGCAATCTTATCCGTTTGTGCTACCAGTTTTTTATCAAAACTTTCTTTTCTATTCAGTAACAGTAAATTATGCAGGTCAATTTTCACAGGACATACGGAGGTACAAGCACCGCACAAGGAACTGGCAAAACTCAAATGCTTAAACTCTTCCATCCCTCTAAAATGAGGGGTAATCACCGAACCTATCGGCCCTGAATAAGGGGTATTATAGGTATGCCCTCCAATATTTTTATAGACAGGGCAGGCATTTAAACAAGCCCCACACCTGATACAATTTAAAGCTTGGCGCTTGTCTGGATCAGCCAATAATGCCGAACGGCCATTGTCC
>JBEAZU010000315.1:0-3042 GCA_041169945.1 Bacteroidota bacterium | reverse complement strand
AAAAAGCAAGGCCATTAAAATTTACCAAGGTTTTGATGCTGTCCATTTCCGTAAATTGCAAAACCGTTGACGCCACTTGTTTTACAGATTGGTAACAAGGAGCAAGCAATTGTGCGCCATGTTCATCAATTAAACCATAATGGTTGTCTTTCAAAAACAAGATGGTATGCGGTCCTAAAATCCCCAAAGAGTCATAATTAGTTTTATTGACCACCTCCCCATTTTTATTGATCAATACCTCTTCCGCATCTTTATTGACGATGGCCAAACCATGGCGAAAAGGAGTGGTTGTGGTAAATTGAAAAGGAATAATTTGATCATCCAACATATTAAAATAACCCCAAAGATTACCTCTTTTAACCTGAAAAATTCCTTCTTTTTGCTTTAGAATATTGGTGTGTTTGATTTCTAAAATCGTATGGCCTACACTATCGATAATCCCCCATTTAGGCACCTCCGAAACCACCACTTTTACATGGCCATAATCATGGATTTCTTTCCCTTTCACCCTCAAATATCCTAAGGTATCATGTTCAATGTAATCATAGTCAGGAGGTAAAATATAGTTGCCTGCTTTATTGATCATGCCATATTTGCCATTGATTTTCACTACAGAAAACCCATGTTGAAAAGGTTCGATAAGCGTATAGGCATTCTTTAAAATCACCTTGCCTTTGGTATCAATCAAACCATAATAACCATTTAAGCCAAAGATAAACATGTTAGGAGCGGCAGATTTGAAATAATCAAACTCGTGTTTGGCAAACCCCATGCTGTCCCTGTAAATGGCATAAGCATTAAATTTTTCAACTTGCCAAGTTGCCCCATTTTTAACAATTGATTTATATACTGGTTCATAAAGCACTTTGCCATCCGCTTCTACCACCCCCCATTTACCAAATTTTTCTACCTTGATGTCATTGTTGTTTAATACCACATACTCGTCATAGGTACAAGCATGCACAATTTTACCTTTGGCATCACAAAAGCCCCATTGGTTTTCATTGTTTTGTAAGGCGAATAAATTTACTGTAATCTTAATAATTTGTTTGTATAAAAAACCCGTTAATGCCCTCCCCGATTGATCAATTAAACCCAAACGAATCTCCAATTCTGCTGGTTTAATTTGCTGCATCATGTAATAGCCCACTACTGCAATACCATCACTAAAAGATTGTGTCAACTGGTCGTACTTCAAACCCACGACAGGTTTGCCTTTGAGGTCAAAAAAGCCCCAAACCCCATCGGGATGGTAGCCATAAATTTCTATGCCATTGGCAGCAATAAAACCTTCCGAGGCGGGTAAAATCTCATTGTATTTATTTTCTAAAATCAGCTTTCCCTTGTTGGATACCATACCCCAAAGGCCATTTTTTAAGGTTTGAACTTGGTTATTGATAAATAGTTTACCTTTCAAGGTATCTTGTTTCCAACCAATATACTGGTAAATGGGGGCGATAATTTCCTTGCCTAATAAATCAATAATTCCCCATAAAGAATCTTTAGCAACCAAGGCATAGCCTTGCTTAAAGCCCATACACTGGGTATAGCGTTGTTTGAACAAAGGTTGTAAATCAGCTTTTAAAAAATACGTACCCGTAGAATCTTTCACCTGGAAATACGACTTTTCGGACGCCTCTATGGTGCTATATTGAAAGGCCGTCAGCAAGTTTCCTGAAGTATCTGCTATGGCCCATTTACCATTTTTTTCTACTAAAAACCGATGTTTAATTTTGGCGGTATCAGCCCAAATGATTTGATTGTAAATGGTAGGAAAAAGTAATTTACCAACAGGACTCAACAAACCAGAATGTTGTTGATGATGAACGATAATATAATTTTTATCAATATAATGAAAGGCATCAAAGCCATTTTCAAATAACTTTTCATAGCCGTGAATGGGTATGTTAACGAGAGCAGAATCTGCTACAAAAACAGAATCTAGGCGTGTAAATACTTTCACGGGCAAATTCGTCTCTGCATCATTTTTAACAAAAACAGAATCAAGCCCTTTGAAAACTTTTTTATAAATAACGCTATCCCTAAATTGAATATGAGCACGAATAAAATTCCATTTTTGAATTTCAGTCGAGGTTACCGTTTCTTGACAAATGGTGGAATCTTTAAAGCGAATAGAATCCCTATTGATGACAAAATTATACTCAGGATGCAATACAGGGGCTATTTTATGTTTAAAATCATGGGCGTCGGCAAACCACAATTTGCTTAAATAACCCGCATTCATCAATAAAAAATTAAACCCATCATTGGTTCTTACCCTGGCATATTGGTCTGAAAACGCCCAAGCGCGGTCATGGTTATAAGGCTTTATCGTCCAAACACTGTCCTTGGGGGAATATTTATACCCATACATCCCTGAAAGACTATCTAGATGAGGCATAAGATGTTGCGCCGACAATGGAGACATGCATCCCCAAAGCAATACCAAAAGAAATAGAGCAAGAACTTTATATATTTTCACTTGAATAATCTGTTTTCTCAAAAATAAAAAATTAGAGGCACATTAGATAATAGAATTTTGAAAATGATGGAAATAAATTATGAGCAAGTATATGGAGACAATTAAGAAAGACGAGCAGGTTATAGTATACACCGAAATATTCAACAATATCAAATCATAGCAAAACATTGGCGCTATGCTACGATTGTTTGTTTGACAAAATAACGTTACAAACGACGTTACAACCATAGTTTCATCTATGGTTATTATAGTGCAACCCTTCGGGTGAAAGGTAACCAACTTTCTCCATTCCGTAGACAAACGATCACTGCTCATGTGTTCTATCACAAGATTGGACAATTAGGTATTCAGGATAGCAAAGCCAATGGATACACATCAAGCTTTTAGACAAGCATTAGGCCACTTTATTCGACCGAAAAAAAAATTAAACCAAGAAAACTATATACTTACTAATAAGTAAGTATATTTGAAGCATGAATGTCACCAAGCAGGAAATACTACAATGGGGAGAAATGTTAATCAGGACAAAAGGTTACCATGCATTCAGTTATGCCGACATT
>JBEAZU010000314.1:0-3761 GCA_041169945.1 Bacteroidota bacterium | reverse complement strand
GGATGCAATTGCTGAAATCATGGTAAAGGAAGAAGAAAATCCTAAACCTCCTAAAATGACATTAATGAAAAATAAACCCATGTCTTCTACAGGATTGCCAATAATTAAACTATATACCGATAGCCCAATAATCGACAACACCAACATGAGAACCGCGTTGAATATAATTTTTGAAATGATGACTGCTTGTGGACTTACCAAGGTATAAAAATACAGTAACCTGCCTCTGCTTTCTTGCATAAAGCTTTTGGCAATCGCATTTACGGCGGTAAATAACATGATAATCCAAAAGAGGGTATTCCATGTAATAGGATGAATTTCTCCATTGCTAAACCTAAAACCCATATAGCATACGAAAACGGTGCTCACAATATAGAGCATCATGCCGTGTAAGGCATAGCGTTGACGCAACTCTAAAAGAAGGTCTTTGGCTACTAAAAATTTTATTTCTTGGATGAGATTCACGTCTCGCAATTTAATACATTTAATGTATGAATCAATGAAGATTGGGGTACGATTCAGGGCAAACGCATTAAAATAATTGAATAAATTGAAAACATAGCGTTATATATCCGTGAAAATTCGCTAAATCCGTATCATCTGCGTGCCATTTATTTAGTGTTTTAAAGAATACATAAAAATTGAAAACAGATTGGCAGATTATGCAGATAAACGCTGGTTATGCCTCTTTGTACCTGCTATTAATGCAAATAAAACCACCATTTAAATGCGTTTGCCTTGGGGTACGATTTGGGCAATACCTCTGTTAAAATAGGATACTTTTTTCTTTTATGGTTTGAGGTATTGATTTGACGCTAGCCATTGTGGCATTTAATGTTGCTAATAGTACTTGTATGCTTTTTTTGATAACAATTGAGGGGAAATTTTTGCACCCTTGTATTATTTAGTAGATTTGTATTCAATCTGCTTGGGGCTATGAAAAATGTAATTTTATTATTTTGTACATTGTTTTCTTGGCAATTTTCTATGGCCCAAGTCGAAGCTTATAATTTCCCCTTAACTACTAAAGGTCACAAAAAGGTAATTGCATTTGAAAATACGCAAGGCAGTGTACATTATGTTTTTATCAATAAATCATCCTTAGACTTTAGTTGGTTTGAGTCAGGTAAACGTAAAAATGTAATTGTTGCCCTAGAAAAGCGGTTTAAAAAAGCGCAAGTTATTGTAGCCTCAGCCAATGAAGCCAATGTGCAGGTGTTTTTCTTTCAACCTAAATTAAAAACAATAGCAGTGCTGTTGCTGCATAAAAACACCGGAGAATATACTTTTAAAGATGTTCTGGTGATGCAGCCCAATGAACAATTGTTGAAATTAGTGAAAGATGATGACCAAGTACAGGTATTATCTGTTTTCGAAAATAATGTTTTAAGAGTGGTGAGTGTAAATGATGCCCTTGTGACGGCTACAAAAGATTATGCAGTGCCATTTGCTGGTTTTTATAAAGCTTTAACGGTAAAAAATAAAGAGCTTGCCCAAGAAACCTATTCTAAACTTGGCATTACATTGATTTCTCACGAAGTGGCTAATAATTTGAATACGACTATAGATTTTGAAAAACTTTATTGCATAAAAAATACCTTATACTTTACTTTTGATGAAGCAAGTTCTATTCATTTGGTTGCAATTGCTATAAAAAACCAAACTTGTATATATAAAAAACTCAATTTTAAGTTAGAAAAAACTGGAAAGGAATTAAAGGGGAACTCTTTCTTAATTGACAATCGATTGTTGAGAATTACGGCCAATAATAATCAATTAAATTTGTGTGTGGTTGACCTAGAAAGTTTTGCCTTGGTTAAAAATTACAATTGCTATCCAGACCAAGAAATTGACATCAAAAATTCACCTATAGTAACGGAAAATAATGGGAAACTTGAACCTGATTTTTTAGACTCAGAAGATTTTTTTAAGGCGATGATGGATGGCGATATTGCTATTGCAGCCACAATGGACGATAAAGGTAATTATGATGTGGTTATCGGTAATCAACAAATCGTAACTATTCAACGTCCAAATTTTAGTATGGGACCTGGTTTGGTTGGCGGTGGAGGATTTCCTATAATGGGTGGATGGGGAATGGGGGCTTATCCCGGTTTTTATCCTGGGTGGGGATATCCTGTAAATACAGCAAGCTATACCTTAAATACCTATTTTAAAAGTTGCCTGACGCCTGTTGATTTTACCCACGTCAAAGGGCCAATGTCAAAAAATATCATTGATAAATTGAATGAATTTGAAGACAGGGCTTTTGGAAATAATATTCCTACACTTTATACCATTTATAAATTGGGGAATAAAATTCACTATGGGTATTTGTCAAAATGGAACAATACTTTTTATGTAGTAGCATTTGAATAAGAATCTTTAATATCATTCATATATGGCTTTAATTAAACCCGTAAAAGGCATTTTGCCTGTGTTCGGACACAATATTTACCTGGCAGAAAATGCGACTGTAGTAGGGGAAGTTATCATGGGTGACGATTGTACCGTTTGGTTCAATGCTGTGGTAAGAGGTGATGTGCATTATATTCACATCGGCAATAAAGTAAACATTCAGGATGGGGCTATTATCCATTGTACCTATTTGAAATGCCCTACGGTGATTGGAAACAATGTTTCTATTGGCCACCGGGCAATGGTGCATGGTTGTACCATTGAAGACAATGTGTTGATTGGGATGGGGGCGATTGTGATGGACAATGTCTATGTTGAAAAAAATAGTATTATCGCAGCCGGTGCGGTAGTATTAGAAAATACAAGGGTTGAAAGTGGCAGTATTTACGCAGGTGTTCCTGCCAAAAAAGTAAAAGAAATGAGCCCAGAACACTTTAAAGACCTCAATGAGCGAATTGCCAATAATTATGTCATGTATGCGGATTGGATGAGGTAATATGCTAATTGTTTTTGAATCTATGTTTTCAAAACGAATATGTCATTCTTTAAATAATGTTCACTACACTGAAACTTCCATTCCTCATCTGCCTGTTTTTTTACCTTTGCTATCTCTTTTTTAGCATTGAGCTTCAGCCTATGCCTTGGTTTGATGAAACTTTTTTTGCCTCTATGGCGCATAATTATTGGTTGCATGCTACTTTGGTGCCAGAAATTTCGGCTACCGTGATGCATCAAAATCAAGTGTTTATATATGGTCCGGTATATTTTGTGCTGACAGGTTTGAGCTTCGATTGTTTTGGCTTTGGTGTTTGGCAGTTTAGAATTGTGACCATGATTTTTGGACTTGCGGTAATACTGATCATGATGTTACTTAAAAAAAGACTTGTCAAACAGTCTTGGGGTACATGGGATATGGTTTGGGTTATCATTCTCCTCACAGATCCGTTTTTCAACTTGTCTTTACATGAAGGTCGAATGGATTTAGTGGCTTTGTTTTTTATGCTAATGGCAATTTATTCGTTGCTGATTGCCGTAGAAAAATCGCAAAATGCCTTGTTTGTGTTGGTAGGCATTTGTGTTGCGCTTGCTGTTTTAACCACTCCTAGGTTGGGTTTTATCGTCATGGCTTGTGGCGCTGCAGTCATTTATTTATGGGCACAGCAGAAACTGAATTTCCTGCAAGTTGCACTTTTGGCATTACCAATTTTGGTAATATATGGCAGTTGGATTCACTTTTGTGGAGGATTAAACAGTTTTATTGATGTGTATTTCGCCCATTTTGATAAGTCAGGTACGCAAGATACCGTCTTTAATTATATCGGTGCTGATTTTTATATTCCAAG
>JBEAZU010000313.1:0-4557 GCA_041169945.1 Bacteroidota bacterium | reverse complement strand
CTAATAGACCTTTAGGGAAAATATGGGATAAATAATCTGATTCCAAGCTAATATTATTTTCCTCAAAGATAGCTTACTCCCCACAATATACAAGTGAGCCGGTTAAAGGATAGACTCGATGTAGAAACCTTGCAAAAAATTAACGAAGGTAAGTTTGACTTATAAATTACATTTTACATAATTCTCCTTTCATAAATTTTCTGACTCAAATCATGTTTTTCTACTAAAACTTTGATTTACTTTGTAGCGGTATGAAATGGTTTAAAAATAAATATGTCTCAATGTGCATCGTTACAGTGATGGTAATCACGGTAATGGCGAATCCGATGACGTATTTGAAATTTAAGTTAAACCAAGAATACATCGCCAAAGTGTTGTGTGTCAACAAAGCCAATCCTCAAATGAAGTGTAACGGACATTGTTATTTGATGAAACAATATAAAAAAGCACAACAAGAAGAAGCTGCCACAAAAAAAATGCTGGAAGATGTGAGTGGTTTTGAGTTGTTTTATGCGCATGCCATTTTACAATTCTTCCCTGTGCCGTTCCTTACTTTAGCAGTTATTCATGCTACTAGGGTCAAATTTTCTCTACAAGAATATTTTTCAGACATCTCCCAACCTCCTCGATGTTAGTTTTCAGTTTACAGTTATCGGTTTACAGTTTTAGCTATTGATAATCAATAGGTTTTATTGTTTACTTACACTGTTTTAGATTTTACATTAAAATCTACCTTCACCAATTCTAAAATTTTATACCGTCTTAAGTTTATTGATTTAGGATAAATTATTTGTTATGCAGAAATATATGCGCATATCAATCCTTGTTGTGTTGCTTACAATAGGTTTTGAATCAAATGCTTGTGATGTTTGTGGTTGTTCTTTTGGAGGGAATTATTACGGCGTGTTACCTCAGTTTTCCAAACATTTCGTTGGCCTACGTTACCAGCACAGGAGCTTTGTTTCCAAAGGCATGAGCGATGAAGGAAATGAGGTCAGTACCCAGGATGTGTTCAATAAAATAGAACTTTGGGGACGGTTTTATCCGCACAAACGTTTGCAAATCTTTGCCTTCTTACCTTATGTTTTTAATGCACAAAAGGTGGCTGGACATACGAAAAGTGTTTCAGGCATTGGGGATGTTATGGTAAATGTAAACTATACGTTGTTCAATACCGGCGACAGTACTGACCTTACCTTCAGGCAACTCTTACTCGTAGGTGCGGGTACAAAAGCGCCAACGGGAGCTTTCAGGACTGTGGTTGGCGAGGAACAGGCGCATGCCAACATGCAGGCGGGTACAGGATCTTGGGATTATTTGGCCAACGCCATTTATAGTATTCGCTACAAATCAGTTGGCTTGAGCACAGATATGACTTACAAGTATAATACCCAAAATGCGGATCATTACCGGTTTGGAGACCGATTCAATTCTTCCATGAATTTCTTCTTTTGGGATAAATATTGGGGCCTTACCGTAATGCCTCTTGCTGGTATCTATTATGAATTTGCCTATGTGGATGTGTTGACTAATTACAAGCAAAAAGCCACCGGTGGGGAAGCTTTGTTTGCTAATGTAGGCCTCGACTTTTATTGGAAAAAGATGTCATTGGGCCTATTGTGTCAATTGCCCTTAAGCCAACAAAATCAAAGTATTACTGCCAATAATAGGTTGATGACCACATTTAACTATATGTTTTAATGAAAGGTTTACGCTGTATTTCACTTGTAATGGGGATTGTTTGCTGTGCTTGTTCTAAAAAATCAAATACAGAGGTTAATCCTAGTGTACATGCCTATCCGATAGCGAGTCCGTCGTATTTTGGCGATTATAAAATTCCTGCCGACAACCCAACCACCGTGGAAGGCGCTACACTTGGACGAATGTTGTTTTATGAACCAATGCTGTCGGGTAACAATACCATGACTTGTGCTTCCTGTCATGTACAGGCAAATGGTTTTACAGATACCAATCGTTTTAGTACAGGCATTGATGGCATCAAAGGGACGCGCAACAGTATGGCAATCAGTAATGTGTTGTGGCAAAGTAAATTCTTTTGGGATGGGCGTGCTTCAAGTCTTGAAATACAGGCTTTAGGGCCGATTGAAAATCCGATAGAGTTGCATCAGCCTTTGTCTGCTGCGGTTGCCAAATTACAAGCCACCAACAATTATCCTGGATTGTTTAAAATGGCATTTGGTTCCGAAACCATTACTGCCGACCATATTGCCAAAGCCATTGCTCAGTTTGAGCGTACGCTTATTTCTTCGAATTCAAAATATGACCAATATTTAAGAGGGGAAGCGGTATTGACGGAAAGTGAAGCCAGGGGAAGGGCCTTGTTTTTTACACATCCTTCGCCAGAAAATAATCTAAGAGGTGGCAATTGCGGTGATTGCCATACGGGAGATTTGGCTGGAAATGGGGCATTTCATAACAATGGACTTGATGCAGTGTTTCAAGATCTTGGATTAGCGTTGCATACAAACAATGTGTACGATGAAGGTAAATTCAAAACACCTTCTTTAAGAAATGTTGGTTATACGGCGCCTTATATGCATGATGGCAGGTTTAATACGCTGAAACAAGTGTTGGATCATTACAACGAACACGTGAAAACCAGTTTGACTCTTGATCCATTAATGTCGGCTACGAATACAGTAGGGGCTAAATCATTAGAATTAACCGAAGCGGAAAAACAAGATATCATTGACTTCTTAGGAACCCTCAACGATGAATCGTTTGTTACTAATTCAAAATTCTCTAATCCATTTAAGTAATATCAATGAATTTACTGCTTAAAATTACAATACTATTGCTAGTATCATCATATCTAAGTGCTTGTAATAAAGACCATGATTTGCATGGCGATGCTGTCGAAGATACGGTTGCGCCAATAGTCACAATTGTAACCCCAGTGATCCATGATTCTATTCGAGTTGGTGAAGCCTTAAAATTAAAAGCTTCAGTGGTCGAAAATGACCAACTGCACCAATATGGCTTTTGGGTAAGAAACAAAGCGAATGGTGAAGAATATGCCAGTTTTAGTAAACACCAACATTTGGGTTTGGTGAATATTGATACGTCACTTGCTTTGTCAAAGCTTACCTCAGGAACAACACTCGCAGTACAAGTGTATGCAACCGATCACAATGGAAATGATAAGGCGAATACGGTAGAAGTTTATGTGAAGTAATTTTGAGTGGTGATTAACCTTTAAAAACAATCTAAAATGAAAAACTATAAAATAATTATATTGTTCCTTCTTGTGGCTTTGTTTGCTTGTAAAGAAGAAGAAAAAGTGGCGCCGGTAGGCACTATTGGTAGTTTGAGTTTAAACTTTGATAATGTTGTTGGCGCATCAGACTTAAAGTTGAATACTGACAAGTATACGAATGCTCATGGGGATACATTTTCAGTGAGTTTATTTAAATATTATATTTCCAATGTAAAACTTCGTAGAAAGGCTGATCAGGTTTGGGTAGCTTTAGCCGAAAGCAATATACTGATTGAAGAAGGTGTAAAAGACAAGTTTACTTTGTCTGCTATTACCGCCTCTAATTATGATATGCTAGAGTTTAAGGTAGGTTTAGACAGTGCGACCAATTTCGGGACAAATTTTAATGAAGACCTTAATAAATCAAAAGGGATGTATTGGGAATGGAATCCGCAATATGTATTTTTGAAATTTGAAGGTAAAAGGTATTATAATGCTACCAATGAGGCTTTGGTGTTTCATATCGCTGATAATGCCAATTTGACAACGATTCAGTTGCCATTAAGCCAAGCATTGTACCCTAATAAAGTACTGGCAGTGCACATTAAAACCGATATCCTTAAAATGTTTGATAGTCCAAATCAAACCGATTTCACCAAAGTGAATAACGTGATGATGGGCGCCGAAGTCGCCAAAATAGCACAAAATTATACCAGCATGTTTAGTGTCGGGAAAATAGAAGTGCAATAGTCTGATGTGGAAAATGGTGGATAGTGATTTGTGAATGCTGAAATTCCTTTTTACTATCCTCTGTTTACCTAGTTGAATCTATTTGCTTCTGAATCATTATTAACAAAAAAACAATAACATTATGAATAATAAATTAGGCTTTGTAATAGCAATAGGTATCGTCATTGGTTTGGTGGGGACTTATGTTTACAAAAAATCACAACCTTCAAAACCAGAGGTGATTTTACCTCATTATGGCATTGACAGTGTAGTGACGAAAAATGTAGCTGGAAAAGAGGTGCTAGACACTATGTACCACACCATTCCTGATTTTGCATTTACAAGTCAGGAGGGTAAACCCGTGACCATGGCCAATATGAAAAACTGTATTTTTGTGGCCGACTTTTTCTTTACCACTTGCCCAAGTATTTGCAAAGACATGGCGATTCAGAAAAAACGTATCTACAAAGCATTTGAACACAATCCGCATGTGAAAATGATTTCTCATACCGTGAATCCTGAAAATGATACGGTGCAAGCGATGATGGCTTATGCCAAACGTTGCAAAATTACCAATCATGACAAATGGTATTTGGTAACAGGTACCAAAC
>JBEAZU010000312.1:0-10540 GCA_041169945.1 Bacteroidota bacterium | reverse complement strand
GTGCTAACTTTTCCCATTCTGATTCCGGCAAAGCCTTGGTCCAAACCGCTTGTGGCTCCGGACGACGGGTAATTAAAGTACCGAATCGTTCTAGTTTTTCAAAACCACCGGCATCCAGCAGTTCGTATTGTTCAAAGTTTTTGGGAAAGAGTTGAAGCATGTATTCGTTTTTTCAATTTACAAATAACAGGATAAAATATTAGATTTCAATCAGGAAATGGAATTGTTCGGTCCAAAGAAGTGAAAAGGTAGTTTCAGTTTTATGCCCCGACTTATTTGTCATGGTATAAATAATTTTTGGTTTTCAATATAATGGAGAGAATATGTTTTTCAATTGGTGCCCCGACTTTTTCTAGTCGTGGCACCAATTGGATAAAATACATTTTGATGAAAAAACGAAATTTATTTTAATCTTTGCCTACATTAGATTTCCCATTATAAATTTCTATTGATGTCAACTTCGCTGAGTGCCCAAACCAACCTAATCCTTTCAAGCTACAAACATTGGTTGGGCAAAGATTTGGTGTCATCTGAATTGTCGCAGGAAGAAAAGGTAAAAGCATTGTATGAAGCACCGTTTGTGGTAGTTTCTCATGGCATTGAAGCAGATCCAATATTCAATTACGGAAATCTGTCTGCTCAAAAACTATGGGAGGTATCTTGGGATGATTTTATTCAAATGCCCTCTAAAAAATCAGCAGAGGCTTCATTGCGTGATGACAGGGCAAAACTATTGAATAGCTTAAAAAATACAGGCTATTCCAATGCTTACAGGGGCACGAGAATATCCAGCTCAGGAATCCGATTTGATATTATCGATGCTTGTGTTTTTAATTTGATAGATGAACACGGCAATTACAAAGGACAGGCGGCAACATTTGAAAATTGGGAATTTTTATAGTGGATTCAAAAGTCTTTCAAAATTTATTAAAACAAATCTTTATATTTGTACCCTTGCCGAGCAATTCAAAACTTTACTTATAAATACTATTCCGCATGAATTTTCCTTCAGAATTAAATTACACAAAAGAACACGAATGGATCCGCCTTGAAGGTGATACCGCCTATGTTGGTGTGACAGACTTTGCACAAAAAGAACTTGGTGATATTGTATATGTTGACATTACTAGCACTGGAAATGACTTGGGAGCAGATGAAATTTTTGGAACAGTAGAAGCTGTAAAAACAGTTTCTGATTTGTTTTTACCTATTGCTGGTAAAGTATTGGAAGTAAATCCATTGCTTGAAGCCAAACCTGATTTGGTTAACAGTGATCCTTACGGAGATGGCTGGATGATTAAATTAAAAGTAGCCAATCCTGCTGACGTAGCAGGCTTATTAAGTATGGAAGCTTATACCAAATTGATTGGGGTGTAGTCTCCGTTAATTTTCATTATAGTCAAAAAGGCATTCCTCATGGAATGCCTTTTTGCTTTTTACATCCACTCATCGAACTTTGCTCCGATGTTTTTTAAATTCCGCCCTTTCAGGGGATTAAAAAAATCAGTATTTTTGAAAAAACCTCCTCCATGAAACGTTTCTCTATTCTTATTTTAGTGATTGTTTGTCTGCTTTTACAAACGCTTCCGGCTTTTGATTTCATTGCTGCACAACATCCATTATTGCTTATTGTGCGTTGGATTACGGTAATATTATTGTTCATTTATGCTTACCGTTCCAAATCGTTAACCTCCTGGATTTTGGTAGCCATGGTTGCTGGCGTGGCACTCGGATTCGATTTCCCGGCAATCGCTGTGCACATGAAAGTGTTTAGTCAAATATTTTTAAGGTTAATCAAAACCATCATTGCGCCATTGATATTTGCCACTTTGGTGGTAGGCATTGCCGGGCATTCCAACATGAAACAACTCGGGAGAATGGGTTGGAAATCGATGTTGTATTTTGAGGTCGTTACCATCATTGCCTTGTTTATAGGTGTGGCTGCCATCAATATTTCTAAAGCTGGGGTTGGTTTGAATATGGTCTATGAAAAAGTGGTGGATTTGCCGATGACCAAAGCGCGAGGTTTGACTGAAATCATCCTGCACATTTTCCCCGAAAACATTGCCAAATCAATTGTAGAAGGCGAAGTATTGCAGGTTGTAATTTTTAGTGTCATTTTCGGTTTGGCCCTGGCCATGGTTCCAGAAAAACACAAAACACCTTTTATGTCGTTTGCCGAAAGTCTTGCTGAAGTCATGTTTAAGTTTACCAATATCGTGATGTACCTGGCACCTTTGGGTGTTGCCGCCGCCATGGCATTTACGGTTGGGCACATGGGCATTGGTGTTTTGGTAAATTTGTTGCAATTATTGGCCACACTTTATGTGGCATTGATTGTTTTTATTCTTGCGGTATTGGTACCGATTGCAGTGCTGTTTAAAATATCTATTGTGAAATTTGCCAAAGCCATTGCGGAACCGGTATCCATCGCTTTTGCGACTACCAGTTCGGAAGCGGCACTTCCCAAAGCCATGACGGTCATGGAAAAATTTGGTGTTCCCCGAAAAATAGTTGCCTTTGTGATGCCCATGGGCTACAGTTTTAACCTTGACGGCACAACCTTGTATTTGTCTTTGGCTTCTGTTTTTGTAGCCCAAGCCGCCGGAATTGACATGACCTGGGAAGCACAGTTGATGATGGTATTTACTTTGATGATTACCAGTAAAGGCGTCGCTGGAGTTCCTCGTGCCTCTTTGGTGATTTTAATGGGCACTGCCGCTTCCTTTGGTTTGCCCGTAGAACCCATTTTTATCATTATTGGCATTGATGAATTGATGGACATGGCACGTACTTCTGTGAATGTGATTGGCAATTGTTTGGCCACCGCAGTGATTGCCAAATGGGAAGGCGAATTGGAATAGAAAAAATATTGATTTTGAAACAATTATTTTAGACTGTACCCCCTGCTGGTCAGCGCCAAATGTGGGTCTTTTTGTTATGTTTCCCTTGAATAACTAGTTGAAAATTTGACTTTAATCATTTTTTTAACGTTGTGTTGTCATATTTTTTGCGTGTCTACTCCTTTATTTTTGTTGAAAAGCTAGACCATGAAAAAAATATTATTTGTTCAATCGTTATTAATTATTAGCATTTTAGTGTTAGTCACCAGTTGTAATGTTGCGGAGAAAACAGAATCTAAATCAGATATAGACAGTAGCAGGATGGAGGCGAATTCGGATGAAGTAAATGTTGTGGAGGGCGATTTAATTGTGAGAGACTATGAACCTAAAAACCTTAATAAAGAAGCTGGATTTTTACAGTTAACTCCTAAACACAGAGCATTACTTGAGCCTGGAGATATAGATTTTTCGTTCAATACCTTGAAATTTCCATTTGTTGATGGTCACTCTGTTAGATTGTCAATAGAAAATGGTACTAAAAAATTTATTTTTGATGCCAACAAAAAAGTTACTTTACCTAAAGGAGTATTTTTGTGTGCAGCCTATTTGTGCGACGGAAATGGTGTAAGTGTGAAGAATGAAAATTCATTTCAGTTAACACAACTTAATATTGGTATTGATGAACAAAAAGAAATTGATTTAAGTCAGCCAATGTTATTTTTAAATCTTCCAAGACCAGTGGAAGGAAGTACAATTTTAATTGATTTTATGTTGTTTAATGTTGATTTGGGGAAAAATGCGGATAAGGTTCGTGTTTCTATAGATAACAAAACGGAATTGTATTTAAAGGAATGGAAATCATTAAAAGTAGCAGGACTCAAACCAGGAAAACATACTGTATTTGTGGAGTTAATTAACAATCAAGGTGAAATTTATGATGGTATTTATGCCAATGATGTGCAGGAGTTTGTTGTACAAAAATAATTAAAAGAGCCACCTGCATTAGATGTGCAGGTGGTTCTTTTAACTATAAAGCATTTTTATTTTCCAACAAACACCGGTTTTCTTTTTTCTAAAAATGCTGTGGTGCCTTCTTTAAAATCAGCCGTTTCGGTACAAGCAGCAAATAGCGTCGATTCTGTTTGGTAACCATTTGCTGCTTTGTCAAAATTATGGTTAATACAGGTAATGATTTTCCCTACTGCCAAACTTGGTTTAGAGACAATTTTATTTAAAATCTCCGTACATTTCTCAATGAGTAACTCTTTAGAAACCACATGATTTACCAAGCCCAGTCTTAAAGCTTCAGTAGCATTGATGCTGTCGGCAGTAAGCATTAATTCCATGGCTTTACCTTTGCCAATCAATTGTGTGAGTCTTTGAGTG
The DNA here is from genome assembly GCA_041169945.1 of Bacteroidota bacterium. GTDB lineage: Bacteria > Bacteroidota > Bacteroidia > Cytophagales > UBA9547 > CALPQG02. The sequence goes on along the minus strand of JBEAZU010000312.1, from coordinate 6,311 downwards.
CCACCATAGCCTGGAATAATTCCCAAAGTAATTTCAGGTTGACCAAAAATGGCATTTTCTGCAGCTACTCTCATGTGACAAGCCAGAGCCAATTCACAACCACCCCCAAGGGCATAGCCGTTTACAGCTGCAATAATTGGTTTTGGGCAGTTTTCAATTAAAAAGAAAATGTCCTGTCCAAATTTAGTGGCGGTTTCAGCATTGCTTCCATTCAATTTTGCTATTTCAGGAATATCAGCGCCAGCGACAAATGCTTTTTCTCCACTTCCTGTTACAATAACCGCGCTGACGTTTTCGTTGGTATATACCAGTTGGATGGCATCTTTCAATTCAGCCAATGTCAATTCATTTAAGGCATTGAGCTTATCGGGACGATTAATCGTGATGGTCGTAATTTTATTGGCTTCCGTGACAAGGATATTGTGGTATGTTTTCATTTTTAAAGTTTTAGGAATCTAAAGATTTTTATATTGTCTGTAAATCTATCAGTTTTCAAAAAATATATTTCATTTTCGGTGTTTAAATTACTTTTGTTCTGAAGTATAATTGGGCCTTTTGCAAGTATTTTAGTAATGTAAATGAATGGATTAAAATGTTTTAGGAGAAAATGTAGCTTTATGTTTTGTGCATCGCATCATTTCTTCATTCGAAGAAATAATGTATTTGGGAGGATAAATTTTTAATCGTGTAGTAATAAATTATGTGGATTTGATAGTCAATACGACTTTAAATGATTTTTGTGGGGTAAATAGTCTTGACTATATTTTTGTTATTACTGAGTGCTGTGGTTTTTAAATCATTAGTTGCTTTTTTACAGCAATGTATTGGAAAGCGTTAATTGAAGTAATATAAGTTTTTGGTGTGGATAGTGAGAGGGTTGAGCCATTGTTTAAGTGCTGTATAATTTGTTGTACCATGTAATGGTTTACAGGATATTTTTGTAACAAATTAAAAAGCGAGTTTCGAAAGCTCAGTCCACCATGGCGGAATCGGCCTAATTTAATTCATGTAACATAAATCAAATCTACCCACAAAAAATCAGTTAGAACTGTTATTGCCTTATTGTATTGCCCTATTAATTTTTAATTTTTTAAAATAACACAACATGAAAAAAAGGTTTAGTGTATTGATTTGTTTTTTTAGCATTGTTATTTTAAATACTGGTATTAATGCAACTACAATTACGTCTTCTTCAACAGGTTCATGGTCAAGTGCCAGCACTTGGGTTGGAGGTGTCGTTCCTCTAGCGACTGATACTGTGGTGATTGCCGCAAGTACAAATGTTACTGTAGTGGCTAATACGACAGTAAAACAATTGATCGTAAACAATGATGGTTATTTAACCCTACTTTCCAATAAAACACTTACCATTACGGGTGGTCATTTAACGGTAGATGGTTTAATCAATGGCGCTGGAGCATTGTCGCTCAATACAGCAGGTTGTTTGTTGAGTGGTTCAGGCTCAATTGAAAATACAGGTACATTTAAAGCAGTTCAAAATGTAACCATTCCATCGACTGCGACTTTAATTAAAAGTGGCGGGTCATTTACAATTAATGATCATGTGATTGTAACCAATAATGGTTCATTAACCGTTTATGGTGCCATTGCTGGAGTTTCGGGTGCAGCCAATGCACAGTTTGTGAATGCCGCCAATGCTTATCTTTCCGTAGGGACTACTTTGATGAATACTGGACTTTTAAATGCTTCAGCCATAGGCAATACGGTAGATTATGCAAGTAGAGCTACCCAAACTATTTTTGCAACGACTTACCATCATTTATCGCTTTCAGGGGCAGGAACAAAGAAACTTTCGGCTGCAATTGCTATCAATGGTGATTTAACTTGTACTTCCCCTTTTAATCCACAAAGCAATGATTTTAGTGTAGCGGGAAATTTTACGAATAGCAATACATTTACTTATGGCACAGGAACGGTTACTTTAAATGGTACTGCTAACCAACAATTGACTTTATCGGTAGCTGCCTCTCAGTCATTTTATAACTTACTCATCAATAAATTGACGGGTATTGTTAACGTTGGATCAAATATGATTGTTAGAAATACTTTGACAATGACCTCTGGTAATATAGATAATACAGGTTTTACCATGACACTTGGTACGGCGACAAGTGCAAGAGGAACGCTGAATTATACCTCAGGAACTATTATCGGTACATTTGAAAGATGGTTTGCGACGTCAAGCACGGGTACTACTTTTTTATACCCTATTGGTAGTTTGGCCAATTACAGACCTGTAAATATTGCCTTTGCCAATATCAGTACTGCAGGAAAGTTGGCCTATAAATTTACAAGCACACCTCCAGACAATGCAGGTTTGCCCGTTACTGCTGCTGGCATTACTTCTTATAATAACTTCAATGATGGGCAATGGATCGCCACCGGTACTTCTTTGGTTTCTACCAATTACAATTTAACCTTGGATGGCAATGGATTTACGGCATTTCCTTTTACAGCCAATACAAGAATCTTGACCAACACCTCTGGCAGTTGGGTAGACAATGGAACGCACGGTACGCAGGTAAATACGGTTATCTCGCGTACTGCTATTACTGGTGTTACGGGTTCTTTTGCATTCGCAAGTGATCACAACTGTACTTTACCTTCTTTAGTAACGATTTCTGGTACCTCATTGCCTTGTAAAAATACGACCGTCAGCTATTCTGTTTCTCACAGTGTGGGATCTACTTATGCGTGGACAATACCAGCAGGTGCCTCTATATCAGGGCCTACCACCACGAATACCATCAGTGTAGTATTTGGTGCAACCACAGGTTCAGGTGTCATTACCGTTAAAGTAACCAATAGTTGTGGCCAAGGTCCTCTGATTTCACAAATTGTGCATGTTGGACCTGTGGCACCAACCTTAATACAAGGATATGCTAAAGTGGCAGAAGGTAATCAAGGTATTCCATATTATGTTGATTCTATTCCTGGATATAGTTATACCTGGTCTATTTCCAATGGGACAATCGTTTCTGGTCAAACAAAAGGTAGAATTTCGGTTGATTTTGCCAGCCAAGGCACTTCCACCTTAAATGTCATTGCCTTGGGGTGTACTGCTTTTACACCAACGGTCACCAAAACAATCAATGTAGCCAAAGTGCTGGTAAGTACAGATGTGGTTGGCGATATTGATAACCCTGATACTTGGCAAGGAGCTTTGGTAACTGCCACCTCAAATATATTGATTAATACTGGAGCCGTGGTTACCGTACAAAGTAATAGTACGGTATCCTCCGTATCGAGCTTAACCATTGAAGAAGGAGCTACCTTTGTTTTGAATAAAAATTTCTCCGTAGCTGGGAATTTTGTATTGAATGGTACTTTAAATACCAATGGTTTTAATCTTGTGCTTAATGGGGCTGACAAATACATCAGGGGAACAGGAACGGTGATTAATGGGGGTACGATTTCGATTACTGGTGGAAATAAAATGATTACTTCTGATGCCAATTTAACAATCTCTGGTAATATGAGTGTTGATGCCAATAGTATAGCGGTAACTAACAATGGGGAAGTACTTATTCAAGGAGATTTAACCAGAAGTAGTTCCAGTACTAGTCGTTCTTGGGTCAATAATGCCAATGCAACTCTAACTGTAAATGGCAATGTTGCTATCAACACTTTCTCTATGGGGGCTAATGCTACTTTAACTGTTGGGGGTAATGTAACGAGTAGTGCTTTTGTGACTGGTGCTTCCTCTACAACTTCGGTAACAGGTACTACTGTCACCGTTACAGCAGGTACCGATGCCATTTTGAATTTAGTTGGAAATGTGACGACTTATATAGCGGGTATCAATGCTACGTTGAATTTGTCAGGGACAGTTACTACTTGTACCGCCACAGCAGCAGGCAATATTGTCACTTATATTGGGGCTTCACCAACCGTGAAAGCAACGACCTACCATCACCTACAAGTTGTTGGAAACGATTTGGCAACATTGGGAGCGAATACGACTATAAATGGAGACTTGAATCTTAAAAATGGCGCAAGTTTATCACTTGGTACCAAAACCATCACTTTGAAAGGGAACTTCGTGTCAACTTCTACTGCAACCTCTCCATTGGTATCCGGTACCGGTACGCTTTCTTTTACGGGAACTACTGAGCAAAATATTTCCTCCGCTACGCCATTGTCACTTTATAACATGACGATCAATAAAGCGAGTGGTGATGTTCATTTAAACGTCAACACTAACATTGCTAATTCCCTTACTTTAACTTTAGGTGATGTTGATTTAAATGGGTATACCATTAATTTATCTACGACTGGCACTTTGGTTTCGGAAAGCGAAACGGCGAGGGTAAAAGGTGCTACAGGTTCAATTGTGGCAACGAGAAATGTGGGTACAAATGTAGCTGACTTAAATATTGCTGGTTTGGGTGCCATTTTAACCACTACAACCGTAGGGATGGGTGACGTGGAGGTCACCAGAAACCATAGTTCATTTGGAAGTGGCGATAACCAAACACCCCATAGAAGTTACCAAATTACACCTACTGTTAATACGGGTTTAAACACCACATTTAGAGCAACATATTTGACCGCTGAAATACCTGTTGGCGCGCTATTTCCTTCTAAATTATACAAATCTACTGGAGGGGACTTCTTTGATCCTTCTGGTACTGGTACAATTTCTATAGGTGCAAACTATGTGCAATTATCCGGTATCTCCTCGTTCTCTAAATGGGTACCTGGTGGACCTTTTGCACCAAGTAATCCGCTTCCTGTGACCATGGCTAGTTTTACAGCCACAAGAAATAGTAGCATGATTGTTTTGCATTGGACCACCACGATGGAACGTAATAATAAAGAATTTGTCATTGAACGCTCTTTTGATGGAGAAAATTTCGAAGCATTAGGTACCGTGGCTGGTTTTGGAACGACTAACAATACAAGCAATTACCATTATGATATGTTCAATGCTTCTGAAGAGGGCATGTATTTTAGGTTAAAACAAATTGATTTTGATGGGGAAATGACTTATTCAAAAGTAATCGTCGTGAATGCTTTAGCCCAAGCAGAAGAAAATAATGCATTAAACGATGCGGAGTTTTCTATTTTCCCAAACCCTGTTTCTTCCAATGAAATATTTTTAAGATTTAATCATTCGAAAAAACAAACGGTATTGGTTAAAATTTATGATGCTTCAGAAAAAGTACATTATACCGAAGAAATTGACATTGAAGGAAATGGGGTAACTCAATTGTTTTTAGTCCCTTCTCAAACACTTGCTCGCGGCGTGTATTATGTAACCATACAAACCTTGACTAAAATAATGGCTCTTAAACTTGTAGTGGAATAGTGTCAATACTTATTTTTTAAACATATACGGAAAAAAGGTCACGGATTCGTGACCTTGCTTTATTAACCATTTAGTCGCCATAAAGCTTTTTCTAATATGGCTGTACGTTGTTGTATTTGTTTCATGTAGAATAATTCTAGGTGTTAGTAGTCGATGTTTTATAGATTGCATAAGTTTCAACCCTTGCAGTTGGTACTTTATCATTTGGGGGCTAATAAATCCTCTATCCCCGCAAAATCTCCACTATTAATTATTGGCCATAGTAGTTCATATTGAGTCATTTATAATCCTTTTAAAATAATTATTGAAGTCATATTATATTTCAATTATTTCTTTTACTATTACGTCAAATTAGCGTGTACCACATCCTTTGCACGGTATTTTTTAATTTTAATTTTAACATTTTAAACTTTAACGCAATGAAACAGAAAATTTTAATTTTAAGTAAGGCAATTGCTTTTGCTTCTTTACTGTCAATGATTTCAATTGGATCTTATGCCCAGCAAAAAGATCCAATTACGGATTGGACGGTACTTAAATCGCAAAACAATATTTCCATTTATTACAAAAAGGATAAATGTGCGGAGAACAATGCGGTACTGATTCGTATTGTAAATACTGGAGATCATAATGCAGTTGTGCATTGGTCTTTATGGGACAATTCTTTGAAGAATCAATATTCAGTAGCTTCAAATTCTGATTCGCTAGGCACTTGTCCAACTGGAGCAAACAAAACTTCAACAATTGATTTGGCCGATTACATGCCGTCAGGAAAATCAATTGGAGATATGAATGCTAATTTCAAAATAGAATAATTTTTCACTCAAATTTTAAACTCGAAACAAATTATGGAAAATTTAAACTTAACACAGCGATTAAAGAATTATTGCTGTTCATTTTTAGCTTGTTTACTTTTTGCGTCAGTTTTAAATGCGCAAACAATAAGTTTTAGCTATACCGGATTGCTTCAAAATTATAC
>JBEAZU010000311.1:0-4450 GCA_041169945.1 Bacteroidota bacterium | reverse complement strand
GTACAGGGTACAGGGTACTGAGTACAGGGTACAGGGTACAGGGTATTAAGTACAGAATATAGTGTGTTAACAAAAAAGGATTGCTCTAAGAGCAATCCTTTTTTACTATGCTTGTAATTTCTTGGTACGCATAGATTAGTCTATATCTTCGTTATACCTGATACTTGATATTCTGTACCTAATACTTTGTACCTAATACTCTGTACCCTCTTAAGCAATTAATCTAAATAAAAAGAATAAACCACCAGATAAGATGACACAAACAGGGAAAGTCAATACCCAAGCCAACGCAATGCTTTTAAGGGTGCCTGTTTGTAAATTGCCTACTCCTTTGCTACCTACCATGGCACCAGCAATACCCGAAGACAAAATTTGTGTCGTAGATACGGGTAATTTCATGACATAGGTACTAAAGCCAATGGTTAAGGCAGCTGACAATTCAGCAGAAGCACCTTGAGCGTATGTTAAATGTTGTTTTCCAATTTTTTCACCCAAGGTCACTACAATTCTTTTCCAACCAATAGTGGTTCCAAGTCCTAAGCAAAGTGAAATTAAAATTAAAGACCAATCAGGAACATAATCGGTATGTTTTTTAAGGTGTTTGATGTTATCTTTAAAATTGCCATATTCTTTACCAGGAAAAGCTAATGCTATACTTGCACTAAATTCTTTTTTATAACCCGCTTCTTCCAATTTTTCAAAATTTTTGCTGATGGTCATAATTTGTTTTCTCAAAGAAACTTTGTCTTTGGTACTTAACTCCTTACCTGTAGAATCGGCTTTGGCAAAAATGGTTTCAATTTTTCTAATCGCACCAGCTCCTTTTACATATTTTTCACCATGTTCTTTTTTAAAGGAGATAGAATCCATAGAAGGTAAAAATACCGAGGCTTTGTTGGCTTCAATTCTGATGGTATTCACATCCAAATCATTATTCAAGGCAAAATAAGCAGGAGACAAAGCGATAAGTACCAACATCAATAAACCAACACCTTTTTGACCATCATTGGAACCATGGGCAAAACTTACACCAGAACAAGTGGTAATTAAGATGGCTCTAATCCATTTCGGAGTTCTTTTTTTAGGATTTGGCTCTCTAAATATCATTTTATCTTTAACAAACACTTTCAAGGTAAACATCAAAGCAAGGGTAAGTAAAAAACCTACCAATGGAGAAAACAGTAAAGAAAGTCCAATTTCACCCGCTTTCCCCCAATCCATCGTTGCGCCATTGGCCTCAGGAGTGAAACTAAAAGCCAAGGTTACCCCAAGAATAGAAGCTAATAAAGTATGAGAAGAAGAACAAGGAATACCATAATACCAGGTACCGATGTTCCAAACGATGGCGGTTATTAACATCGCCATAATCATCCCAAGTGTTTGGTAAACCGTTTGGTCGACCAAAGCCTCTAAAGGCAATAATTTTACAATGCCCATGGCTACTGCCACCCCCCCAGTTAATACGCCTAGAAAATTCAATACCCCTGAAAGCATTACTGCCTGCATTGGTTTTAAAGATTTAGTATAAATAACTGTGGCTACTGCATTTGCTGTATCATGAAAACCATTGGCGAATTCAAACATACACACTGCTGCAATACAGATAATCAATAAGGTTGTTAAGGTAGGATCTAAGCCGAACATAAATTTTGGAGTAATTTAACTGATTAATTTGATGATTAATTTCTAAATTGTGCTCGAAATTAAGTAAAATTATTTCCACTTCAATGCGCATTTTGCTTTGTTAATAATTTATTAACATTGGTATAACAATTATGTAGCATTGTTAGACTGGTAAATATTATTGTCATAACTCTATTGTTGATAACCATACTGTAAAAATGCTTCACTCTACTATTGTCTCAAAAGTTCGATTGGTTAGCGCTACGCTTCTTTTATTAGTAATACATACAGCCGCTTTCGGCAAAGGTGGACAAGGCAAATTAGACGATAGTCATAAATACATGAGCCCAAAGTATCCAGTCGACGAGAGGGTGCATGATTTATTGAGTAGAATGACTATTGAAGAAAAGGTCGCACAGATGATGACCCTACAAGCCAATAAAACAGCGTGGTTTGACCCAAAAGGAGTTTTTCAAATTAAATTAGCCAAATCATTTTTAAAAGATAGTCCGGGTCAAATTGTTGGCTTGGGAGAAATCAAGGGAGCCAAAGAAAGTGCCTTGATTGCGAATCAAATACAAAAATTTGTCATAGAACATTCCCGTTTAGGCATTCCTTTGTTTATTGGCAATGAAATGTTACATAGCCACAAAGCCAAAGATGCCACCATTTTTCCATTACCCATTGGCTTAGCGAGTTCTTGGAATGAAGAATTAATTGGAGAAGTATATAAGACCATTGCCATTGAAGCGAAATCAAGGGGAACGCATCAAGGCTATGGTCCAAATTTAGATATCGCCAGGGATTTACGATGGGGGAATTTTTCTACCACATTTGGAGAAGATCCCTATTTGGTTTCAAAATTGGGGGTAGCAGCCATTAAAGAATTACAAGGCAATGGTGCACAATTAAGGGTATTGGCCACCGCTATGCATTTTGGTGCAAATGGTGCCAATGATGGTGGACACAATGGTGGACCGGCAGAAATGTCGGATAGGATGTTTAGGGAGGTGTTTTTACCACCATTTAAAGCCGCCATCAAGGAAGCGAAAGTGGGCGGATTAATGGTTGCCAATAATGAATTGTCTGGCGTGCCTATACATGCCAATAAAACTATACTATATGACTTATTAAGAAGAGAACTCAATTATGATGGCATCATTGTATCAAGCAGAAGAGGCATTTCTGAATTGGTGACCCATCATTTCATGGCCATTGACCAATACCAAGCAGCAAAATTAGCCATTAATGCAAACATAGATTTAGAATTGCCTGATAGCAACAGCTATGAAAATTTAATTAAATTGGTTAAAACCAAAGAAATTCCAGAATTATTGATTAACAAAGCGGTAACCCGTATTTTAAAAGCAAAATTTTTACTAGGCCTTTTTGAAAATCCATATGTTGACCCTATTTATGCCGAACAAACGGTCGGCTGTCAAAATCATCGTTATGTATCTTTAAAAGCAGCATCTGAATCAATCATCCTGCTGAAAAATGAAAAAAGACTTTTGCCATTAGATAAAAAATATTTAAAATCAATTGCGGTTGTTGGTCCTAATGCAAACAGGTGTTTATTAGGAGAATACACCGAAAAACCACTAAATAAAGTAACTATTTTAGAAGGCATTAAAGCCAAAGTAAGTAAAGAAACCGAAGTCTATTATGCGGAAGGTTGTAGAATAACCAAAGAAGGGGAAGGTTTTAAAAGCGACACCGCCAAAATGATTGGCATGGAGACCAATGAGGATTTAATCAAAAAAGCAGTGGAAGCCGCTTCTCGCGCCGAAGTAATTCTTTTAGTGCTAGGCAGCAATGATCAAATAAATAGAAATACGACGAGCAACAAACATTTGGGTGACCATGCTAATTTAGACTTGCCTGGCGATCAAAATGCCTTGGTAAAAGAGTTATTGAAAATAGGCAAGCCAATTATTGTCTATTTAATGAATAGCAATCCGCTTACGTTAAATTATATAAATGACCGTACCAATGCCATTTTAGAAGGATGGTATGCTGGCCAAGAAACAGGAACCGCTGTGGCGGACATTATTTTTGGTGATGTAAATCCAAGTGCACGCATGCCCATCACTGTGCCTAGAAGTGCTAATCAATTGCCTTCTTTTTACAACCATAAACCTATGGCCAACATGGGTTATTCTTTTGAAGAGAATACTCCTCTGTATCCATTTGGATATGGCTTGAGTTACACCACATTTAGCTACGAAGCACCACTTTTAAACAAACCTAAAATCAAAGCCGATGGCAAAGCCTTGGTGTCTATCAAAGTGACCAATACGGGCAAAATGAAAGGATCAGAAGTGGTACAGTTGTATATTAGAGACGAAATATCTTCAGTGACCAGACCAATTAAAGAACTAAAGGCATTTAAAAAAGTGACTTTAATGCCAGGAGAATCAAATTTGGTAGAATTTGAAATTGGACCAAACGAACTTTCATTTTATGATTTGAACATGTCATATGGTGTTGAAAAAGGGAAATTTCAGCTCATGAGTGGCCCCAATTCAGAAGAGCTCAAAATGATAACCTTGGAAGTAGAGTAAATTTTCATCCCTATACTTAAATTTGTGATTTAAACTTTATATCGTTTTTTTTAATAAGGCTAGCTAAGCTATTATAATGAATTATTTTTTGAATTGTAAGTTTTGTTTATTAATTTCGCCAAAACTATAAACAAAAAAATATTACACAAACTAAGATTTCGTAAGTCATCTCACGACAAATTTTGAGCATACACTAGCATCATTATCAATGGAAACATTAAATTAAAGCAACTATTTATAAAAAATATCCAACAGTAGGGAAT
>JBEAZU010000310.1:0-3851 GCA_041169945.1 Bacteroidota bacterium | reverse complement strand
CATGCTGCCAATACTTTTGCTTTGGCAACCTTTATGTTTATGGCATTTAAAACCGATAAAAAATGGATAGGGTATTCATTGTTTATTTGGGCCTTATTAGTGTCTATAAGTAGGGTTTATTTGGGGGTGCATTATCCTGGCGATATACTTGTTGGAGCCATGACAGGTGTTTTTTGGGCTTGGTGCTTTTGGTTAGGCTATGTTAGGTTAAGCAATACTAATCCTGGTTGATAGTTGGTTGTTTTGGGTGTAATTTATGTTACACCCTATTCGTCGCCCTAGGTTCAAAAAAATCCGATGCTAGAGGATTTCTGTGGGTAATGATTCATTTGTTTACAAGCTATCTTGAAGCACAATTTAGTCTTTTTTGTAAACCAATCATTTGAAATTTCTTGCTAAGGTCACTAAGAAAGACTCTGAAAAAGCATAAAAACAAAATGGCACGCAGATTTAACGGATTAAGCAGCTTGTCACTGATTTTAATTAGAGCCTGCTGAAAAAGCATTAATATTTTATATATCAGCAAATTATAATTAAAAATAAAGTATAAAATGCAAGCAAATCATGCGCATTCTTTGAATTGTCTTGCATTCGACCTTATAAAAAATGCGTGAAGAAATTTGCTCCATGTAGCGGTTAAAAACAAAACACTGTTTGAGCCACACGATTATTTTGTATTTCCAACAAATTTGGGGGCGAGTTTGTTTTGTTTCAGCGTAATGGAGCAAATTTTAGCATTTTTTATAAAGTCTTGATTTTTTTGGTTACTTTTTTCATCAAGGAAAAAAGTGACAAATATTAGAATGGAAGTAAAGATTAATAGGTAAGCAAGTTTTGCAGCAAGCCCTAACTAAAGCAGCTATTCGACAATTGTATTGTCGAATCCGTATTGGAGGATTTGTAATCCTAACCAATGTAGTGTCGGATTGTAAATTCAATGTCTTTTAGTTCAAATCTTGTTATCTTTAAATCTGTGAAAATCCGCTTAATCTGCCAAATCTGTGTTCAATTTGGCCCCGTTTTTCAACGGTGTTCTTTTTCAAAGAATAATCCCGCAAGTGCGGGATGAAACACTGATGGAGCGGATTGGACAGATTGTCGCGGATTTTATCCTTAACTAAAGCAGCTATTCGACAATTGTATTGTCGAATCCGTATCGTAGGATTTGTAATCCTGACCCAGTGTAGTGTCGGATTCTAAATCCTTCGATAGGACTTCCGAATTGCAAATTCGGAAGAGCGGTAGACCAAGGGGACGTTATTAAAACTTGAAATTATATTTTGACTTCAACAATGCTATTCGGTTATTAATTTGTATTAAAATGTCTGAATTAGAATTGTTGATTTGTGCTAATTGTTTTAACATGTCACTTTTGAATCTTTCAGAAAATAGCCATTGATGTTTAAGCATGTTTTCAGAAAATTCTCTACAATAGATCCGTATAATGCCTAAAAATTTAAGATAATCTTGTCCCTCAAGCAATTCAGATGCTAGCACTTCGATCATTCAGCTTTCGATCAAACGGTATGTTTCTTCTTCATCATTGTATTTTAAATAGTCAATAATGTAATAGTAGGTTTCAGCGCTATCATGTCCACCCCAATCTCGATCTCTTACAAAATAGTCATTTCTTCCAAGTAGAAAATCTTTAAGCGTATTGGTTGAAATCGCATTTTCAAGTTTATTCATATATCGCTTACCTGTTAGGAATGATTTTGCTCATCCCAATTAAAAAGTTTGTGGTATTGATCCCATGGTTGGGCATCCATATTTGCGCATTACTCATGTGCCTAATCCTAAATGAAAAATTAATAGCCCATGTGTCAGAAAGGTAATAATAAAAACCTGCATCCATATTGTCTGAAAATAGCCAACCTCGTTTTTGTCTTACGGTAATGACATCGGCATAATGTAAGCCACTACCGATGAGGGCGTAGAGTTGTAATTTGGGTTTTAGGGTGTACAATACTTGCAGCCCATTGCTAATGCCACAATCAAAGGTCCATGTGTTATGCTCGTTTTTATAGACCATCACAGGGTTAAATTGGTATTCACTATAGATCCTGAATTTTAATTTTCTATTCAAATCAACTTTTACCCTTGGCGAATACATCGCTGTGCGGTACATGATAAATATTGGCCTATAATTGCCTTCAAATATATTGAAAGTATCTATGCCATAGCCATAGCCTACCATAAAGCCATGTTCGCAACTGGCTAAAAGTTTAGGTTTGGGCATCTTTACGATGGCGCTTGAATCTTGTGCAACACAAAGGCTATAAAAAGCACTTATGCATACGAGTAGGAGGCTGTAGGATAAGTTTTTCAAAACGTAATGCCGTAAAATAGTCTTAGTGCATACCTCGACTGAGATTGCTGATTGTAGTCTTCGTATTTGATTTTGGTGATTGGCATTTGTTCGTACCTGATGCCGATTTGCTGGTTATTGCTAAGTTGGTAACGGGCAATAAAACTGGCTTGTAAGGTTAAATTGTTTTTGGTATCCAAGCCCTGAAGCCAGCCAATAATGCGTTGACGGTGTACTTCTAAGCTTGGCTCTAGTATTATTTTTTTGAAACGATACCTTAAGGTGGCATTGGAGCCCGATCCATTGGGGATTGTGCCATCATTGGTAAATTTTAAAATCAAAAATGTAGCGCCAAAATCATGGTTTTCATTTATGGATTGTACAAAGCCAAATCCAAAATCAAATCTATAATTGAATAATACTGAGGTGCCGGTACTGTCGCTTTGAAGCATGCCTAGGCCAATTTCTCCGGCAATGATGTCGCCTATTTTTAATTTTTTTTGTCGCTCTTTGAATAAATATTCTGCCAAGAAAGACGATTGCAGCCTAGCACTTACGCCTCCCCAATTTTGGTGGTAAATTTTATCGCCAAATACTTCTGTTCCTATTCTTAATACTTTATAGGTACTTGTTCTGTAATCTGCGCCAATGTTTAATTCCGAAAGCTTGAGTTGGGTTGTTTGTGAAAATGATGTTGAAAATACTAACAATAGGCAAGTCAGCAAAAAAAGTTTTTGGAAGTTGATGGCTGTTCGGTAAAAAAATGATAGTGGAATCATGTTGTTGACGTAATCTTGAGAAAAGAATAGTATGCACCGGGCAATATTGCACCGCTGCATACCATTGTAATATTAGTGTTTTAAATAGCTGATGGGTTGGCCTGTGGTTTCCAAAACCGACTGCCATAGTTGAGACATTAAGTCAATTTTTTTGCGTTTTGAGGTCGCAACTTCCATCGGTAAATGCGTGAAGTTACCATTGGTATAGCCTACTACGAGGCCTGTTCTTCCGCTCATGCCTGCATGTACCGCCATTTGTGCTAACTGTAAGCAGAATATGGCATCATTTGGTGTTGGACCACAACTTCGTATCATGTAACTCGGATCGATATATCGCATGGCCACAGATATTTTTTTGTTGTCAAAATGGGTTTTAATTTTATCCCTCATAAAGGTACCAATGTCCCCAAGTCTCACATTACCGGAAGGGTCTTTTCTTAGGTTATTAGGGTCTAATACATATTTTTGACCAGCGCCTTCGGCAACAACTACCAAGCAGTGCTTTTTTTGTAAGGTTTTGATTTCTATTTCCTTCAATACGCCATGGTCTCCTTCTAGGTCAAAGTCTTGTTCTGGAATTAAACAAACATTTACTTGTCCGGTAGCCAGTGTAGCATTAGCAGCAATAAAGCCAGAGTCTCTACCCATTAATTTGATGACGCCAATACCATAGTGGGCATCTTTTGCTTCTGTATGTGCGGCATGAATGGCTTTGCAAGCTTCAGAAAATGCCGTCTCAATGCCAAATGATTTATCAATGAAAT
>JBEAZU010000309.1:0-2734 GCA_041169945.1 Bacteroidota bacterium | reverse complement strand
TAGGTACGCGTGACGCATCATCTACGATATAATTTTTAAAAATATAAAACAATAGGTTCTCTCCTATTGCAAACATTTCATAGTGTGCTGCAGGTTTAAAATCTTCATTCCTATTTGCTTTAATATGATGAATAGAATCGGTATACCTCAAAAAACCTTGGTCATACACATGTTTATCGTAGTCTAAGCCAAATTGTTGGTATTCGGGATGTACGTTGAAGATGTATTCTTTTTCGGGCAGATGTGTAAATCCATAAATTAAAAATCCCAATGCAACGATAAATCCAGCCAAAGGTCCAGCAATACCAATATCAAAATATTGTCTTGTAGTTGTAAAAGCAGGCTTCATTTTGATAAAAGCCCCCATTGTACCAATAGAAGGCATGATTCCTAAAAAATAAACAGGAATATAATAAGGAAGAGAAACAGGCACATGGTAATACCTTGCCATTAAGAAATGGCCAAATTCATGTACGGTTAATATCAATAAAAAAGGTACTGAATACGATAAGCCAATGCTAAAAGCTTCGAATATAGTATGATAAGGCAGTCCAATCCAATCAGCACCAGACAAAGTGGTGGTTACAATCGTCAGTACAAATAATACGATTTGCAATACTAAACGAGGTATTGGTTTACTAAACATAGCTAGGTAAATGGTTTAATATTGTATCGGGCAACTGTATATGAATCGTTTGAATCCCTACAGATTCCGCCCCAAGTATATTGCTTAAATTGTCATCTATAAATAAGGTTTCAGCAGCAATGAGCTGACTATCCAAAAGTACATGTTCATAAATTGGCGTATGGGGTTTCCTCAACCCAATTTGATAAGAAAGATAAACCTTTTCAAATAAATCTTCAAAGGATTTAACACCCGTTGCATTATGAAGAATATTTTCAACCTCTACGTAATGTATATGATTGGTATTGCTTAATAAAAACACTTTGTATCGTTCTGCTAATTGCTGGATGAGCACAATTCTTTCTTTAGGAATATCATTTAACAAACAGCCCCAAATAGCCTTCAACTCGTCCACATGATGAGTCAAACCTAACAATGACCCTATTTCATTGAAAAAGTCATCATCTGACAAAACACCTGTTTCATGTCGTTCCACCAATTGGTTTGCAGAAAACAAATCCATTACTTCTTCTATAGGTTTGCCGGCAAGTTCCGCAAATTTTTTAAAAGCTAAAGGAGGATCAATATTAATGATTACACCTCCTAAATCAAAAACAATATTTTTAATTTGATGCATAAATAAGAATGAAATATTTGTACTAAGATATAGAAAAGAACGCTAAAACGATACTATAAAATCATAGCGTAATATGTTTTATATAAATAGTAAATCAATACCAACAATGTTGACAAGTCATTTTGGGTTAGCAATGCTCTATTATAATACCTGCAACACTGCGACAAAAAACCAAGCCTGTATATTAATTTTCAACATCAAACAAATAACCACAATAAGCCAAACCATTGGCAACACTAATAAAGTTATTGTCTGACTTCACGGTTACATTTGGAAATTTGGTTTTAAATAAGGTTTGAATGATGGTCACCAATGATGTCCCACCCGTTAAAAACAAGGTATCAATGTCTGAAGGGGAAATATTATTTTTCTCTAAAAATGATTCTAAGTAAACACTAATTTTGGAGACATCTTTTTCAATAATGGCATTATATGCTTCTAATGTAATGGTTTCATCAATACAAATTTCGTGACTCACATACTTAAAATCAGTCTTGTTTTCTTTAGACAAAGCAATTTTAGTTTTTTCTATAGACTGAAAAATTGAGTAGCCTAAATTGTTTTCCGTTAAGGTGATGAGCTTTGCTAATTTTTCATTTTTATTGGTATAATTATAATATTTCTGAAGATCAAGTTTTACTTTTAGGCCATTGTAAAAGTTCATTTTTTCCCAAGAGCAAATATTAGAAAAGAAGACCAATGGTACATCTAAAAACTTACCAGGCATAGATTCATACAGCAAGCCACGACCAAAATAGGGTGTTCCTTTTTCCCACATAAAGGTAGAGTCAAAACTATCGCCACCAACATACACCCCGCCTGTGGCAATGATATCTTTACGTCTTTCTGTTGAATTAATTTTGGTTGGATCTAGCGCAATATAAGTAAAATCGGTAGTACCACCTCCTAAATCAGCCACCAACACTTTTTCTTTATGTTTGATGGTACGTTCATATAAAAATGCTGCGCCAATAGGTTCAAACTGAAATCTCACTTCCGTAAAACCGACTTTTTGTGCTGCTTGGAGCAGGCGTTTTTGGGCCAAATCATCTTTAAGGGTATTGTGATCGTCGAAAAAAACAGGACGACCCATCACCACTTTTTCACAAGAAAACCCAACAATTTTATCCGCTTTTTCTTTCAACTCTTTGAGAATTAGGGACACTAAATCGGCTGCGGTATATTTTTGGTTATGGATTCGGGTTTCCAAAAAACTGCTATTAGGCAACACACGTTTGATTGATTTCATAAACCTTCCCTTCATCCCTTCTTGCACATATTGCAAAATAGCCTCATTTCCTACGTAATAACTAATAGGATTCGTAGGATCATGGTTTTCTGGAAAATACAAAATCGATGGTACTGAAATGGTGTCAATAATTTCACCTTTACTTTCATCATATATAGCTAATACTGAATTTGTTGTACCAAAATCGATTCCGTATAAAATATTGTTTTTCATTAAAAGAGGG
>JBEAZU010000308.1:0-7358 GCA_041169945.1 Bacteroidota bacterium | reverse complement strand
TCGCCACTAAATGCGACCGCCCTGTTTTCTATTTTAATGTCAGTAGCGCCAAGGTCAAGCAACTCTTGGGCGAGGATTTCTTCTAAACCAAAAGTGGTTTTAGCGATATAATTTTGTATTGGAGTTGACATATAAGGTGTTAAAATCGATGAAGGCTAATTTGAATAAGGCTTGTTGATGTAATCAAGCCCTGTAGTAACGCCACTAAGATAAGGTAAACCTGACCTGAATCCCAAACAAAGTATTTGTTCTGTAAAAGGAGTTCGATACTTTAGGCGAATTGATGGTATGGTCAAAGTAAAATTGCAAGTTTAGTCTTTGATTTACTACATAACTAATATTGGGCTTGATAGAAATCAAAAGGTTTCCGGAAGTAACACTATTTAAGCCCTCTAAGGTTCTTTGGGTAGTTTTGGTATCACTAATTCGGGTATCAAAACGGAAGGTTATATCATTTTTCAACACAAAGTCTTTGGTGAAAGGAATTTTATAATTCGCTTTTGTAAAACCTAATCCGATTACGACTTCATTGTTACCCAATTCCGTGACCTGAAAATTCGATAAGCTCAAATTGATGTCTCGTGTTTTTCTGTATTCTAATTTAATGGTCACGTTCTTTTTTGTTTTCATATTCACCCCTAACAAAGGTGAAAATGCCTCTTTAATACTTACCCCCGCAATCACATAAATCGGATTGAAAATGGCGCTGCCTGAACTGGTATTTAAAGAAGAAGAAAATTTGCTTGCCAATGGTTGGTCTAATTCTGAATGCTCTAAACCTATAAAAGTGTTGTCGTATAAATTTGAGTTATTGTATGCGCCAATGCTATAGATCGAGGAGTATTTGTGTGTAAGACTTACCGTGGAAAAGAATTTTTTCACAAGATCGAGGTTCGATAATCCGCTATAATCAATTTGCCAATTGGGTAAAGGGATTTTGGGGAACGAAGTAAGTTTGGTTGTATTGACATCAGTACCAGTATAAGCCGCAATAAATGCAGGGATTAACACATCTTGAGAATTGATGTTGTATTGGGCACTGGTCGAGTTTTCATTTAAAGTGGTAAGCCGCGACTTAATTATTTCTCTGTTTTTTCTAAATGTTTCAAACACAGAAGAGGCATTGCCACTATTGTCGTTGATGAAAGATGTTTTGATACTGATGAAAGAAATGTTGAATGAGCCCGAACGTACAGGAGAATAATGCAAGAATTCACCCGCATTTTTATCGTATCGATAGGTTTCGGTATACAAACCTGTTCGGTCTCTTTTGGCATCGAGTTGAACTTTGAAATCTTTGAAGGGTTCTAAAGTGGTTCTAAGGGTAATGTTTTCGGTGTAATTTTGGCCCATTTGCGAGCTCATATTGGGGTTGGTACTGATCCACTGGTTTGCTGCCGCTTTGTCAAGAAATGGTCCTAAGTCTTGAGAGCCTAAAAGAAATGGTAATCCAGGGGCATAAGAGCCATCACTTTCTTGGTGATTCGACATTCCTACATAAACAGGTTTTGGTCTAAATCCAGGAACGGCTGTTCCTTGTTTTAAGGAGTAAGTAAAATTGATACTTTTGGCCGTCATCAAAATTCTGAAAATTCCTTTTACAAGTTTGAGTTCAGGTTTGGGCTTAATGGTATCTTTTGGGTCAGGTTTTTTGGGCGGCGTTGGACTGTTGATTTCTTTTAAAAACTTCACCTTGTTATAGAGTTTTGTTAAATCAATTTTACCATTGACACTTTTTTCAGCGGAGTTGGTAATGGTATTGCCTAAGGAATCGGCGGTGGCCAAAGAGGCTCCTTGCCATAAGTAAGTAGCGACGTACCTGGTATCGGCACTTAACCAATCGGTCAATGGTAATTTGTTGAATGGGATTTTATAGTTAAAGCCTATGTTTTGGTCAAATCGTTGTAGCCTTCCTCCTTTTTTAAGGTTTCCTTCTATTTTTTTATTATTCGTTGGTGTATTAATTTCTCCAAATTCTTCATCAATAATCGCCAATACATTGGCACCATAATTCAAAGACAAACTTTTGGTGAGGGCCCAGTTTAAGCCATAAGTTCTATTGAAGGTAAATGCTTTTTGGTATTGAGGGTCAACGCCATCGATGCCTAAAAATGAATTTCTGTTTTGCATTTTATTGTACGATCGGTTTACATCAGCCGTAAACGATAACATGGCTGGCATAAGTGTCATGTTAATGTCTTTGATCAATGCCAAATAAGGCGACTTAAGGTTGAGGCCTTTCAAGGGTTCAAGGTTTTTGGGGCTACCAGTAAAGTTATACCGAATACCCGCTTTGTATTGTAAGGTAGTATTTTCTGCTATCATATAACTGGTGCGAATGCCGTCGGAATAGCTTGCGGATACACTTAAATTTTCGACATCGTAAATGTGTGATTTCGGGTTTTTGCCTGTTTTTACTTTAGAAAGGTTGGTGATATTGATACTTCTTTTAGTGCTTTGGTCTATTAATATTTGGCGTAAAGATTCGCGTTTTACGGGGTCTTCAACGGACGCAAGGGAAGCATCGAGTTTAATGTCGGGATTGGTAGGATCGTATTTAGGGGTGGATGTACTTCTGTCGTAACTCACAAACAAAGGGATTTTTAGTCCTGCTTTTTCTGGGATTAATTTATCAAGCGAAACATTTGATTGAACGCCATAGTCTATTTGTTCATTGAGGTTTCTTTGTGATATTTTTTGGTCAATAGAACCGAAACCAATGCCCATGTATTTTCCTGATAAGGAGACGGTGGCAAAGTCTGCTAGTTTGGCATTTGCTCGTCCGATGGCGGCATGGCCAGTATTGTTTACAAAGTCGGTCACCCTAAATTCATTCATCCAAACGCAGGCAGAGTAAGGGTTTTGGTCTTTGGTGATGGGGTTTTTTAAGCCAAGCATCAATACTTGTATGGAACTTAAGTCGGGGTTTCCGACGATGCTTACGTTTCTGTTTTCTACAAATCTTGAGAAAGCAATCCTTTGGTCATAGGCCCCAATTCTATTTCTAGCAGCCTTTACGCCACTAAGGGCATCAAAAGAAATGTCTACATTGTTTTCCCAACGCCATATTTCATTGTCGTCAATGGTTGGGTTTCGGGTGTATACCAATGGCACTTCAATTTCGTAATAGTTTTGGGTAAAATCGGTTCCAAGCCTGATAAAAGCACGCAAGGTGGTGTCTGTAAAAGATGTGTTGGTAAGGTTGGCACTTTCCGCATGGATAAACATTTGAAGTTTGCCATAATTCATGAAGTTGAAATTGGTGTTTTTGAAAACAGCCCTCGCTTTGCCATCACCCAAATTGTCGACACACATACGGAGAGATTGTTCGTTTAACCTACGAGAAACATTTGAGGTATTGTCTCTGTCACGGATAAACCCTGGAGGAACGGTATAGCCCGAGGTGGTGCTGGTGCCTGTAGAGTTTTCCTCTATGTTAACTGTTGAAATATTGAAAGCGGTATTGATTGGTTCTGGTTTTACTTCTGCTGTTTTTTCGTCTAAGTCAGTGGATGGAAAAAATGTTCTCCATTGGCCAGCAACCAATTGCAATTGGGCCATACGCAAAGCCACTGGTTGCGACCATCCTGTAAGGTTCATCCTTAAATACCGGATAGATTTTAAATCGGTAATGTTGTTGATGTTTTTAGCATTAGGATCTCTAATCGGGATTCTAAATTGGTACCAAGCCACACTGTCTTCGTTTTGTATGCTTACTTCTTTGGCAATGATGTATTTATTAGGACCCTGGAGTTGGTTGGGGGATAAGTCAATTTCGTATTCAAAATATTGTTCCAAATCATTGATGGTGTTGTTTTGGTTTAAATCTTCATTGTCAGGTGAATTGGTAGATGATGGGGTAAAGCTTTCGCCTCCTGTATTTTCTGGTGAATTGTTTTCTAAACCGTTGTAATGTTTGTAACGGTCAATGATTTTATAGTTTTTGTCTGCATTTGAATTGTCAAGGTAATGCACAAAATCATCTGCTGATGGATCTTTGAGTACGGCATTTTTTGAAGCGTCAGGAATTTTATCTATAAAACTCGTGGCATAAAAAGTGGCTTCTTCCGTATTTTTTACCCCATCTAAACCAATATCTTGTTGAGATCTCGCGCCAGTAGTTGCCGCAAAGGCATCGTTGATGTAGTTTCCTTGGGGTATTTTCCCCCAAATGTTGGAACTTGCAGCGGTTGATAAGCCTGGTGCAGGCAAACCATTTTCAAACGATTGCTGTCCATCTTTCAACACATCTTCGGATACGTTACCCAAGTGAATATACATTTTCCCTCCTGTGGTATTGTAAATTAAACTATCTGCTGTACCGGCTTTGTTTTTTACTGGAATCCCTCCATGTTTTGATTTGTCACCGATGAAAGGATCCATCAACCAAAATTCTAGGTATTGAATATTGGCATTGTCAAAATCGGTATCGGTGGTAATAGACCTGGTAATGGAGCCAAAGTTAAGTTTTGGATCTCCATTAATGGTTCCGTCAGGATTAAGGTTAGGGTTGTAGTTGTAGGGCCCACGTTCCGCGGGGTAAAAGTTCAAGTCAAATACGGGTTCATTTAATTGCGCTTGTTGTTGGTCTCTATTGGGATAGATTTCTTGTGGCAATACGGCCCTTACATAGTGGTTTTTAATGTCTTCACTGGAGATATTGGCTGGTTTATTGGCTCCTCCATCGGTATAAAAAACATTATCAATCATGTACCAGGCTAACTTTGCCCTTTTGTAGCCAAATTCTAATTGACCTGTGCCAAGATTTGACATGGTGATTGGGGTAGAACCTAATTTCCATCTTGTTGGACTTCTCGTTAAGTCAAACGGGTTTTCTGCGCCTTCAAAGTCATCTAAATAAGCAGTTCCTGAAGAACCAATTAAACTAGAACTTCCCGGAATAAAGGCCGCATATTCTCCTTGCAAGGCTACATTTGAGGGCACCTTGGTGACAATTAATGGCAGTTTGTCAATTAATTTAGTGATGGTACGCGATTCTCTTTGGTAGCTAAGGTCAAGACCCACAATGGTATTGGATACCGGTTCATCACCAATGCTGACACGGGTAATCAAAGGTCGTTCATTAAGGTGCAAGATTGTTCCTCCCAATACAATGTCTTTGTTGTATTTATAATCAAATCGTGCTCCTGTTAAAGATTTTTGTCTAAAGTTAAATAAATCGGCTTTTTCATATTTGATTCTGATTTCTCTGGCCGAAGCCATTACTCCCTCGTTTAAAATTTTGATACGGCCTTGTTCATAATTTACAGTATAGTCTGTCCCTTCGGTTAATGGTGTAGAACCAGCAGTGATTCTTACCGAACCCCTAGAAATATTTAAACCTGGCAAAGCAATATCGCTCGAAGAAGAGGAAGAGGAGGCGACACGGAGAAAGAATTTGTTTTTGGAAGCCAGGTTTAATAAATCACTTTTAGTTTTTCTGTAGATTTCTTTGAAGGCATATTTTTCAATTAAATTCACCTCTGTTGTATCAAACTTGCTGGCTAAATAGGCCCCAAATGGCTCCAATACAGGGAAAATTATTCGTCCTGCAGACGTATCTATGGTAGTGCCAGCTATAAAGTCAAAATTTCCATCCGGTTGAGGGTCATTGTTTTGGTTTAAACGGTCTAAATTAAATACTTGTAACAAAGGTTTGTTGGCCAATTGGGTGCCTTCATGAATACTCGGATTGTCAATCCCTGAAGCATCATCTTTATAAATAATTCTAAATTGAAAATTCTTTTTACTTACATTCGATTGGTTGATGTTGTAGATGTTTTTCATCTGTAAGTTCCACATGGGCAGGTCGGTGCGGATAGTGGTTGGGCGCAATAATTTTAAAATAATAGCCTCATTATTCACTACCCCACTCAACTGATCTGACGTTTCCCCTACTTTGTGTACGGCATTGGTGAAATTGTCGGTATAATTATAGGCCACTGCCAATACATCATCGTTTCTCAAAGGCGAATTTAAAGAGATATAGCCCAATTGGGCGTTGAGCGTATAGTCTTTTCCTAAAATCAGTTTTCTAGCTGATTTTACGGTTTCAAAGCCCGCCACTTTTTGTAAACCATAGCCTTCAAGTATACTGTTGGCCATTTCTACATTTCTCACCGCATTGTTCATCAATACGGAACTGTAAATATTATTGGAATTGTTGTCGGGCAATAAACGCGAGTTGCCAGGCATATATACAAACGAATTGCCGATGTCATAAGGGGTGTTTTCCCCCAAATCCATCAAGGCAATAATATTTCTTGTACCGTCAGTCGTATTGTTTCTATTGGTTACATATACATCTACTACGTTAGAAATTTTAATGCCCGAATTGATATTAGGTAAATTTTGTAAGGCTAATTCGTAATTATTTCTAAAATATTGGGCTAAAAAGTAGTGACGATTGTCTTCATAATTATCGGCCCTAAATTCAATTTCTTTGTTTTGGGCATTATTTTGAATCACCAATTCATCAGATTTACCTCTTTGGTTGGCTGCCACGGCAGAAACCCAAAGTTTTCCAAATTGCAAATCGGCCCTCACCCCAAATAAATTTTGGGAGCCTTGTATCAATTGACTGTTGAGTGGGAAACTGATATTCCCTGCATCAATTTTTTTAATGATTTCATAATCAAGACCATTGTAGTCAATTTTTAAATTGTTTTCAAAATCAAAAGTTGCTTTGGTATCCCAGTTTAAGCCCAACTTTAGTTTCTCGCCCACTTTTCCTTGTACATTCAATTGTATGGTTTGGTTAAAAATAAATTGTCCCATACGTTGTAACCTTACCGGGGTGGCGGGGTTGTCTACCCTTTGAAATTGCCCCCCAAAATCAAGCATTACGTTACCATTAGGTTTGATATCGATGACGTTTCCCCCAAAAATTCTGTCCATGGTAGGGCTCATGACAATTTTAGGCACCAATCGGGCATTGCCCATGGTGGTATCGCCTACACGCGGGTCTTTTTTGTTTTTCCAGTATTTTTGAGCCGCTTCTTCTTGTCTATGTTTTTCAAATTCTTCGTAAGACATTTCAGAAGGAGAACGGTAATCGGTGTCTCCAATTTTTTCGGTCACATGGTAAGAACCGGCGGAATCATCGCCAATTTCAACCTCTTTTTTGATATTGCTAGGGTCTTTTAAAAGTAGCGGTGATTTAGAGGGTTTGTTACTAAAGGCATCGCCATAACGATCTTTGTCTTTGTAAGTAGACCTGCGGGTTTTCTTTTTTGGTTTTAAGGCCTCTGTTGAATCCGCTTCTTCAGGGTTAAATGTATGGAATAAAAGTGTTTGGGTGCCATTTTCTTTTGCAACCGAAAGCCAAGCCATTAGTGAAAATAGTAGCCCGAAAAATA
>JBEAZU010000307.1:0-6486 GCA_041169945.1 Bacteroidota bacterium | reverse complement strand
TGGAGTACTCAACTTTAGGGAGTGTTTTAATTACAGTCTACTCAATACTCAAAACGCAACACTGTTTTAATTACTCAACATTCAACACTCAGCACTCAACACTGTTTTTAATTACTCAACATTCAACACTCAACACTCAACACTGTTTTTAATTACCCAAAAACCAACACTAATAAAACTACCAGTTTTGTGCTTTTATTTTTTCTGAAGAACTCGCTTTAAATCCTATAACACAGCTTGCGCAAGTACTTTCATCTTTTACGGTAAAAGTAATGTAATACAGTTTGGTGGCTGGACATTTGTAAAAAAAAGTGCTATTGTAGGTGCCTGTTTTTTCGTTATAGTTCGATGCAATGGCTTTTTTGTTGTTATTGTATAGGGTAATAATAATTTTAGGATTGGCCGTGTTTTCATTATTAATACTAAATACATATTCTTTATCTTTTCCTAAAACATAAGAATATTCAATTTCTTTTGTACTACCCAATTGATGGACATCAAAATTATAGGATTTGATTTCTATGTATTTGCCAATTTTATTGACGGCACTAGATTCAATTGCACCAAAATTACACTGAGCATAAGAAATAATAGTAGAAAGACTGAAGAACAATAATGTAAGAAATTTTCTCATGTGTTGGTTGGGGCGTTTTTATGCTAAAATAATAATCGTATACACAAGTTAATAAAATTATTTTAATAAGCCATCGATATGTAGCATGATTTTATCAAAATCAGTAGGAGCAAACCAAAACGTTTGTGGGTCTTTTTTAAACCAAGTGAGTTGTCTCTTTGCATACCTTCGACTATTTCTTTTTAAAAGGGCTACCATTTCATCATATTCATATTGATTATCTAAGTAACCAAATACTTCGGTGTAGCCAACTGTTTGTAAGGCATATTCATTTCGGTGTGCTATCACAGCACTAGCTTCTTTGACTAAGCCTGCTGCGAGCATTAAATCCATTCTATGGTTTATTTTATCGTATAAAATTTCTCTCTCCGTATTTAAACCGATGGATATTGTGTTGAAATTTCGGGTAATCGCATTGGCTATTCTAAAAATAGAATATGGTTTTCCAGCACTTATACATACTTCTAAGGCTCTTACAACACGTTGCGCATTGTGTTTGTCGACCGTTTCGAAATAGTCCGGATCTAAGTGTTGGAGTTGCTCGAGTAGGGGAGGCAAACCATTTGTGGCTAATTGTGTATTGAGGCTTTCCCTTATGTGTTCCTCTACTTTTGGCATCTCATCAAATCCTTCCGTTATCGCTTTCACAAAAAGCCCAGATCCTCCAACCATCACTACCACGTCGTGTATTTTAAAAAGTTGGTCTAATAAAATCAATCCTTGTTTTTCAAAATCTCCAGCACTAAAATGAGTCGTAATGCTAAGAGAATCAATGAAATGGTGTTTGACCCCTTGCATTTCAGCCAGTGTTGGCTTGGCTGTACCAATAGCCAACTCTTGATAGATTTGTCTTGAATCAGCAGAAATGATTTCTGTATTGAAATGCTTGGCTATTAATACGCCCATGGCTGTTTTCCCAACTGCCGTTGGCCCAACGATTGATATGAGCGTTTTGATTTTGGTCAATTTGTTAAGCGTTTTGCGTACTAAGTATTGTTTTCTAGTTGAGAGTAAAGAGTTTAGTGTTTAGTAATCTGTATTTTATACTTTATACTCTGTGCTTTATACTCTGTGCTTTGTACTTTGTACTCTGTACTCTGTACTTTGTACTTTGTACTCTGTACTCTGTACTTAGTACTCTGTACTCTGTACTTTGTACTTTGTACTTTGTACTTTGTACTTTGTACTTTGTACTTTGTACTTTGTACTTTGTACTCTGTACTTTGTACTCTGTACTTTGTACTTTGTACTTTGTACTCTGTACTTTGTACCCTGTACCAAAAAAAACTAGCTTGCCAGAATTTTATACGTTAAGCCCTCTATCAAGTCAAGTTCTTTAAGCAATTCTATTGTTGTGTCGATCCTTATTTTT
Source organism: Bacteroidota bacterium (assembly GCA_041169945.1). Lineage (GTDB taxonomy): Bacteria > Bacteroidota > Bacteroidia > Cytophagales > UBA9547 > CALPQG02. The sequence goes on along the minus strand of JBEAZU010000307.1, from coordinate 4,480 downwards.
CGAGAAAACAATTCAACCGTCATGTTTTCACTTTTTACATTTACCCTGAAATCATATTTACCAGCATTGTCTGCCGTTAAGGTTTCAAGGTGTTGAATAAGGGCGTCATTGATAACCCTAACGTCTATATTAATTTGAATACCTTTGGTTTTTTCACCCTTAATTTCACTTAGTAACTTAAACATGGTCGGTTTAAGTTCATAATCAGTTTCACTTTTCCACTTCTTTTGTATCTTTCCATTGATATATAGGAAGTTACCCGGCGAAATAAATTGCGCAAAACTGATGTAGTCTTTAGAAAATATGGCCATTTCTATGTTGCCATTATAGTCTTCAAGGGTGAATCTAGCGAAAGTGTCCCCACGTTGTGTTTTGCCAAGGCTCATATTGGTAATGATGCCGCCAACACAAACATCTTTGTTTTGGTAGCGAGGATCTACTAAAATATTGTCAAGGGTATCGGTACAGAAATTTTCGAGTTCCATACGGTATTGGTCCAATGGATGACCAGACAAATACAAGCCAATCAAGTCTTTTTCGATTTTTAACCTTACCAAATTGTCCCAAGGTTCACAAGGCGTTGGTTTTGGTTGCGCAATGTCCATGGCGCTGCTCATGTTTCCAAACAAGGAATTTTGAGCCGCATTTTTATTTTCTTGGTAGGAGTTTCCATAACGGATGAGTCGCTCAATAAAAGGTGTCGACTCCACCTCATTTACCACCATGTATTGTGCCCTATGAATATCTTCAAAGCAATCAAAAGCACCCCCTTGGGCAAAGCTTTCAAATGTTTTTTTGTTTACTGTTCTTAAGTTTACCCTTTTAGCAAAATCGTAAATGTCAACATAGGGGCCATTGTCTTCTCTTTCTTTGATGACTGCATCTACGGCCGCATCTCCTGTGCCTTTAATTGCCCCTAATCCAAACCTGATTTCCCCTGCTTTGTTTACATCAAAAAAACGCCCACTTTCATTGACATCCGGCCCTAAAACGGTAATGTTGGCGCGTTTACATTCGTCTAAGAAAAAGGTTACTTTATCCATGTTGCTTTGATTGTGCGTAAGCACAGAAGCCATGTATTCTCCCGGATAGTGCGCTTTGAGCCAAGCCGTTTGGTAGGCCACAAATGCATAACAGGTAGAGTGTGATTTATTGAAAGCGTATTGTGCAAATGCTTCCCAATCGAGCCATATTTTTTCTAGTTTGTCCGCCGGATGTCCTTTTTCCATCGCCCCTTCAATGAATTTTGGTTTCATTTTATCGAGCGTGTAACGGTCTTTTTTACCCATGGCTTTACGCAAAACATCGGCATCACCTTTGGTAAATCCACCAATTTTTTGCGACAAAAGCATTACCTGTTCTTGGTATACCGTAATGCCATAACTTTCACCGAGGTATTCTTCCATCTCTGGCAAGTCGAAAATAATTTCTTCTCGGCCATGCTTACGGTTGATATAGTTAGGGATATACTCGATCGGGCCAGGGCGATAAAGGGCGTTCATGGCAATTAAATCGGCAAACTTATCGGGTTTGAGGTCTTTGAGGTGTTTCTGCATCCCCGCTGACTCAAACTGAAACGTAGCATTGGTTTCTCCTCTTTGGTATAATTCGTATGTTTTTTCGTCTTCTAAATCTACATCATCAATAATGATATCCACACCATGATTTTTCTTGATCATGCCCAAGGCATCACGGATAATGGTAAGGGTTTTCAATCCCAAAAAGTCCATTTTAATTACCCCTGCATCCTCAATGATTTTGCCTTCAAATTGGGTAACCAACAAGTCTGAATCTTTGGCGACAGCCACCGGGATAAGATCGGTTAAATCAGAAGGTGCAATGATAATACCGGCAGCGTGGATGCCTGTGCCACGAACAGAGCCTTCTAATATTAATGCTTCTTTGAGAACCTTTGCACGCAAATCGGTGCCCCCTAAAATTTCCCTTAACTGACGTACATTGTCGAGGTCTTCGGCTTGTAGTCCTTCTTTTTCTTTTAAGCTTTTAGCCCCGTCTATGGGCGCAGTAAGAACCCTGTTTAAGGAGATGCCAGGTTTGTCGGGCACAAGTTTGGCCAAGATGTTGGCTTCTTGCAAAGGCAATTCCATCACACGAGACACATCTTTGATACTCATTTTGGCCGCCATGGTGCCATAAGTAATGATTTGTGCTACCTGGTTTTTACCGTATTTTTGAACTACATAATCAATCACCTTTTGACGACCCTCATCGTCAAAGTCCGTATCAATATCGGGCATTGACTTACGGTCCGGGTTAAGAAAACGTTCAAAAAGTAGGTTGTATTTGATGGGATCGATGTTGGTGATTTGTATACAATACGCCACCACCGAACCAGCTGCCGAACCACGGCCCGGTCCGATAAAAACACCGATGTCACGTCCCGCCTGAATAAAGTCCATTACAATCAAAAAGTAACCCGCAAACCCCATGGTTTTGATGGTAAACAATTCGAAGTTGATTCGTTCTTCGATTTCAGGGGTAATTTCTTGGTAGCGTTTTCTTGCGCCCTCAAAGGTAAGGTGTTTGAGGAATTCCCATTGATTCAAAACATCAGGAACAAGTTCTGTTGTTTTATGAAACTCAGAAGAAGTATGTATTTTAAATTCATCTGGCACAGGGAAGTTGGGCAGCAGAATGTCTTTTTTGAGTTTAAGCTCCGTGACTTTGTCTACAATTTCATTGGTATTGTCAATGGCTTGAGGTAAATCATGGAAGAGATTACTCATCTCTTGGGTATTTTTAAAATAAAATTGGTCGTTGTAAAATGCGAAACGTCTCCCCTTGCCACCAGAGCCATCGTCGTCATTAAAATCTTTCATGGTAGGCGTACTTTGTTTTTCGCCTGTATTGATACAAAGTAAAATGTCGTGTGCATTGGCATCTTCCTGATTCACGTAGTGGGAATCATTGGAAGCGATTACTTTAACATTGTATTTTTTTGCAAATTTCAAAAGTACATCGTTCACTATTTGTTGTTCGGGAATAGCATGTCTTTGGATTTCGACATAATAATCTTCCCCAAACAAGTCTAGCCACCATTTGAATGCTTTCTCCCCTTCAATTTCGCCATGTTTTAAAATTGTTTGTGGTACTTCTGCCCCAAGACAACAAGTGGTGGCAATTAATCCTTTGTGGTATTTTAAAACAAGTTCTTTGTCAATGCGAGGGTATTTACCATACATGCCTTCTATGAAACCCAAAGAACACATTTTGACAAGGTTTTTATAGCCCTCCTCGTTTTTAGCTAAAAATAATTGATGTCTTCTAACATCTTTGTCTTCTTTGGTAAATTGTTTTTTATGCCTATCATTTACCAAATAAAATTCGCAACCAACGATAGGTTTGATCCCTGCTTTGTTGGCTTCGGCCACAAACTGAAAAGCACCAAACATATTACCATGATCGGTCATGGCAACACCTCTCATGTTGTCTTCTTTGGCTTTTTTAATCATGTCGCTAATGCTAGCGGCACCATCAAGTAAAGAAAATTGGGTGTGACAGTGAAGGTGGTTGAAAGTAGACATTGATTGAATGTTAAGTTTTGTGTTGTGCGTTTTGTGTAGTCAATGGTGCTTATTACAGTTTTTGACTCAACACCTAACACTAAAAACGCATCACTAAATTTAGCTTAAAACCGAATATGCACCACAAAAAGTGTTTATTTTTTCAGAACTTTTTCCGTTCTATTGTCAAAATTAAGGTAATATACGCCCCCTTTCATTGAACCCATCTCGATTTCTTTTCCTGTTCCTTTTTTTACGACATTGCCATAAGAATCAATGACTTCGTATGGTATTGTTCTGGATAAATAAACGCTCGTGGTTACTCTTTTAGGCGAAAAGGTAACTGGTGCTCTAGATGAAGTAAATTCAATTACTTTAGAATAAAACGCTTGTCCATCTTTTTCAAGAAATTTAATTCTGTATTTATTGGTGCCAGAATGGTGGTTTTCTTCAACTTGGTAATTGTTTAAGGTGATAGATCCATGGCATGAAATGTCTTTGAATACCATCCAATTGTTATTTAAAAAATGTTCTACATACATTTTTCCTCCTGCTTTTTCTCCTTTACTTGACCAAGCTAATTTTCTTTCATCAATAACAAATGAAGTAAATTGGAAAGTGCTGTTGACTTTTAATACTTGAGGATTAAGGATTTTAGGCTTGCAGTCGTCCCTGTGTAAAATTTTAATGGTCACAGGCTCATCCATTTTAAGGTGCGACAAATCTATTTCATAAGCACTTGTCAATACATGTGACATAATTTTAATGTCATTAACATATACTTCTTGTGTGCAATATTCATTTTCTGAAATGGGAGGATTTTGAATATATAAATTTTTCCCTTGATAAACGCCAGACAAAGATAAAATACCTGCCTCACAGAATGCCATGGATGATAATAAAACCACTAAAACAATTGAACACTTTCTAATCATACTTAAAATTCATTATTGTAA
>JBEAZU010000306.1:0-4788 GCA_041169945.1 Bacteroidota bacterium | reverse complement strand
TAAAAACACCTGTACCACCAACCTTGGCAAATAATGCCATGGTACTTTCAGGCATTAAAGACAAAACTTACCTTCAAATTACCAACGAAGCGTATCAATATTACATCAATCAATTAATCAGTTTAGGGTATAATGTAATTTCACGCGATGTATTCGAACAAAATGATACCTATAAAAGAATGGTATTGGTATCACTTGATCCTGTAGAATACAAATGCATGGGTTCTCCCATCGAAAATCAAGTAAAATTAACCGGAAGTACCCATGCCAAATCATTTGCTGCGGGAAACAATCCTACTTTACAATTTTTAAATTCTCCCCAAAATACCCCTAAAATCACTAAAATGTTGAAAGACCTCAACACCAATTTAGTAGATTTTAACATTACCATTGACTTTCTAGAATACATGACCCAAAGAGGTATGACCAATAAATGGGACTATATCAACAGTACGGGAGCACCTGCTACGATTTTATTAGACAGTAAACCAAAATTGTTTGTTTCAGCAATCAATTCCAATTTCTATAATCCCTCCTTACAATTTGCCAATTTTACCCATAAAGTAGCCGCTGGCATAGAGCGAAAATACTTCAAACAAATGAAGTTTATTTACAAATCGCCAGAAATGGAAGCTAATTTTGGGAAAGCCTCTAAAGTATATGAACTCGTAGTAGAAGAAGAAGTATACAAAGTAGCTTGCTTAGAGCTCATCAAAAAATACATCGACATGATGGTCTTGCGTTTAAAACAAGAACATAAATAGCGTTCACTTATCGTAAAACGCAATTTAGCAAGTTCATTTTTTAAGATAAGCCTGCCTCACTGGTTCAGGAAATTTCTCTATGGCATACCGCAACATGGTTCTTGGCATGGTTTGATAATGCGTATTCAAAAATTGCATTAAAATGTCAACATCTCTTTTACCTACTTCTCTTAACATCCAGCCGACTGCTTTCTGTATTAAATCATGAGGATGCTCTACCAAAATGGTCGCAAGTTGAAGCGTATCAGTATATTGCCCTTTACGAATAAAATCAAACGTGGCAATAATCGCTATTCTTTGTTCCCACATATTGCTTGATTGCACCAATGCATAGAGCTTTGATCGGTCTTTATCGTACAAATAGGCGCCTACAATTTGTGCCGCAGAGCCATCCACCAAATCCCAATTGTTTATGCCTTTGGTATGTTGAAGGTAAAAATCATAGATAGATTTTTGTATAAAAGGGTCATTGGTTTTTTTAAATTGATTTACCAATATAAAAATGGCGGCAGCCCTAATTTCATGGATAGGGTCTAACATTAATGGTTTAATGTCAGATAAGGTGGCTATCGTTTCGTACTTTTTCACTACTTGTCTGATTTGAGGAACCGTAATGCCTATGAAAATATCTCCTTCTCCATATTCACCTTTGCCCGTTTTAAAAAACTTAGGGTAAAAGGCTGCTTTATCGGGGTTAATACAATCATTCAAATCTTGTCGTAATTGTGCGCGCATATCAAAACATTTTTTAGCTTTGTAGTGATGAAAATAGTACTATTGACTGTTCAAAATTGTCAATAATAATGGCTTAAACAAAGCAATCATCCTTAAAAAAGTAAATCATCTTTTCCAATGCAAACCATTCAAAACGAACATCTTTTTGTGAAGGCCAAATGTGCAGGCGCAGAATTAACCTCCATTGTCAAAGATGGTGTAGAATATTTATGGCAAGCAGAAGCCGCCGTATGGGCAAAACATTCCCCTATCTTATTTCCAATTGTAGGGGCTTTGGTAAATAATAGTTATCAAATAGGAGATGCTACCTATACATTACCCAAACATGGTTTTGCTAGAGACCTAGACTTTACATTGATTAGCCAACACAAACATACCCTTCATTACCAATTGAACTACACGGAGGAATTATTGAAAATATATCCTTATAAATTTGAATTAAATATCATCTATCAAATTTCAAATGATCATCTTGAAGTGACTTATTTAGTTAAAAATATAGATGATAAGGAGATGGCATTTTCAATTGGAGGTCATCCTGCCTTTAAATGCCCTTTGTTTGAAAATGAACATTTTGAAGATTATCAACTTGTATTTGAACAAGAAGAAAAACTATTTAGCCATTTGGTAGACCTCAGCAATGGTACCATTACAGATTCCCAAGCAGCAATGGCAATGCATGAGCAACGCATCACCTTAAACACCTCATTATTTGACAGAGATGCACTTATATTTAGAAATTTAAAATCAAAATGGGTAGCACTCCTACATAAAGAAACTGGTAAAGGCGTAAAAATGAAGATTGATCAATTTCCTGCTTTAGGGATTTGGTCTAAAACTGGATGCGAAAAATTTGTCTGTTTAGAACCTTGGCAAGGATTAGCAGATCATACAGGATTTAAGGGTCAATTTGCTGAAAAAGAAGACATGGTGATATTGAATCCAAAAGAATCATGGACAGCTTCCTATAACTTGCAAATTATATAATTTAAAAACTATATTTGTAGCATAACCCAAACCAAACAATTTCGTAGAAAGTCAAACCTTCTTCGAAGATTGTTAAACAAGACCTAACATTAAACATATAAATACCATGGGAATTACTGCTAATCAAGTAACGATTGTCCAAAAAGAAGATTTAATTGATTTTAAATATGCCAAAAAGGACGTATTAGTGGATGTCGCTAAACAACGCTTGCGCAGTATTTACATGAAAAAAGCTGAAATGCTTGGCAATAGTTACAAAGGCAAAGTAAAATTAACTTTTGTGTCAGAAGATGAGCAATTTTTTGCCGTAGAAACTACCATTTGGGCAGTTAATGAAGAATATATTTCTTTAAAAGGCGGTGTAAATATTCCAACAAAAGCGGTTTGTGAAATTGAGTTTTAATCAAATATCTATTTTAAAACAAAGAAGCCAATAGTTTTCACTATTGGCTTCTTTGTTTTAAAAACCTGCTCTTTTGCCATAGAAATTATTATTAATCTCCAAACAACTTAAAATCGTATATTTCAATCCTTATATTTTTGATAAATTTAAGTTTATCCTTACTTTAGTAGCTTATCGTTACATTTAAAAATAATGGAAGACGATAGGCACCATACTTTATTAAAAACATGAAAAACTTAGACTTCAAAAAAGACATACTTCCTCATTTTGCGGTTATCGCAGCCTTTTTATTGTTGGTTATCTTTTATTTTAGTCCGATATTTTTCGAAAATAAAACCCTAGAACAACACGATATTATTCAATGGAAAGGTAGTGCGGAAGAAATAGTACAATTCAGAAAACAACACCATGAAGAACCCTTGTGGACCAATGCGATGTTCGGCGGAATGCCCTCTGCCTTTGTATCCACAGAGCATTATGGCGATATTTTTAAACATGTTCACAAGGTATTAACCTTAGGTTTGCCACATCCAGTGAGCTTAATATTTATCATGCTTGTCTCTTTTTACTTACTTTTATTAGCCTTTGACCTTAAACCACTCATTGCTGCCATTGGTGCCATAGGGTTTGCGTTGGCCACTTTTACCTTGGTGAGTTTAGGGGCAGGACACAATGCCAAAATTATGGCCATCGCCTATATGCCTATGACTTTGGCAGCAGCGATATGGGCATTTAGAAAAAAACCGCTGGCAGGTGCTGCGCTTTTTGGCTTAGCTTTTGCCTTACAAATCAGAAGTAGTCACTTACAAATTACCTATTACCTCGCCTTGGTTTTACTCGCCTTAGGAATCTCTGAACTTATTTTTGCTTATAAAAACAAAACAATCGTTACTTTCTTCAAAGCTGCTGCATGGTTATTGGTGTTTGGCTTAATAGGAATTGCTTGTAATCTTGGCTCATTGTTGACCAATTATGAATACAGCAAAGCGTCTATTCGTGGTAAATACCTCTTAAAACCACTTGATACCAAAGAGGTAAAAAGAGAAGAAGGCTTAGATAAAAATTATGCCTTTGACTATAGCCATGAAAAATTTGAAACCTTTACCCTATTAGTCCCTAATTTTTATGGTGGCGGCAGCAGTACTGCACTGGATAAAAACTCTGCTACTTATAAAGCAATGGTTGAAAAAGGGGTACCTCAAGAAAGTATCAATCAATTTATTGCCAATGTACCCATTTATTTTGGTGGTTTAAATTTTACGGCAGGGCCAGTATATGCAGGTGCCATTATTTGTTTCTTATTTGTTTTAGGATTGTTAATCGTTGACAATAGGTGGAAATGGTGGTTGTTAGGTGGTACGGTGCTCTCTTTTATGCTATCATGGGGGAGCTATTTCCCATCCTTTAATTATTTCATGTTTGATCATTTCCCATTGTACAATAAATTCAGAGCAGTCACCATGGCCATGGTCATTGCACAAATGACGATGCCTTTGCTAGCCATGTTGGCCCTAGACAAAGTACTAAAATCGAACTTAAGTGAAATAGAAAAACCTTTGAAAATTTCATTGGGCATCGTGGTAGGTACTTTAGTTCTCATTATGCTCATGGCAAGCTCGGGAAGTTTAGAGGGCAAATCGGATGCGCAACTTCGTGAAGCTGCTGGAGGAGAATGGTTACTCGATGCGGTAAAAGAAGACCGTATAAGTTTGGTACGTGCCGATGCCTTTAGGTCGATGATGTTTATTTTGGGGGCAGCGGCATGTATTTACTTGGTCTTAATCAATAAATTAAAAGCCAATATAGCCATAGCCATTGTAGCCTTATTAACCTTGATTGACCTTTGGAGTGTTGACAAAAGATATTTAAATAAAAATAATTTTGCCAAACATGTGATGG